>NZ_JBSXNL010000035.1:0-48134 GCF_056857615.1 Galbibacter sp. L-19 | reverse complement strand
GTATACTTGTCTGCTCTTTTATCGCTTCAATGGCTACTTTGGCCTTAAAGGATGCGCTGAATTTTCTTCTTGATGTTTTCATATTGACAGGGTTAAAATTACAACTTAATTTCCTGTCCTAAATTTGGGGAGTATTATACTATGATGTTTATTGGAAAAAAATGTACCTCTATGCACTCAAAGTTTTAAACCACCAACAGCTTTGTGAAGATATTTTACAAGATATTTTTATTAGTATATGGGAGAAGGCTCCAACTGCAAAAATAAAGAATATAGAATCTTATCTTTTTAGGGCTCTTAAATATAAAATAGCAAATGCTTTAAGAGATGAAAAGTATACACAAATTAATAACGAACATTTAAATTTCCTTCCTTCTGAAGATTATGTAAAAAATGCAATAGAATACAAAGATCTAGAAACACAGGTTCATAAAACTATACAAACGCTTCCCGAAAAATGTAAAAATGTATTTTATTTGAGTAGAATTGAAGAATATACTAATCATGAAATTGCTGAGGAACTAAATATTTCTGTCCGTACTGTAGAAACTCATATTAGCAAAGCATTAAAACATTTAAGGGTTCATATTTCTTATCTATTAATAATAGCTTTTTTTTTTCAATGCATAACTTTTATCCAATTAAAACTATCTGGTTCAATATGTAGTTTAGAATTTTGAGTATTTAATTTTACAATTCCAGTTTTACGAGGATGCACTTTGTTATTTGAGTTGTGTGTATGCAAAACATAATAAGTTTGCCCAGAATTATCAATAACAATATCTCCATGTCCAGTTCCTAAGGACCCGATATTATTTTTAGAGATTATAGGGTTATTTGTAGCTTTTTTCCAAGGTCCAATTGGGGTTTTACTTGTAGCATAACCTACAGCATAATCTGGATTTCTAAAATCATTTGCCGAATAGATTAAATAGTATAGCTTCTTCTTTTTAAAAACAGTAGGTCCTTCCGCTACTGGCCATTCCACATTTTGAGTGTCTTCCCACTTTTCTTTTGCATTGATACACTCTTTTAGGGTTTCTGGTTTTATTTGATTTAGATTTTTATTCATTTCAGCTACAAAAATCCGATTCCCATTTTGCAATCTTACATGGTACATATATGCCTTTCCGTTATCAAAAAAAATAAAGGGATCTATTTGTTTTACAGGAGCTTTAATGGCTTCCATGTTATTTTTAAAAGGACCTAGCGGACTGTTACTTGTTGCAATTGCAATGTTTTCATTGGCAGTATAAGCCATATAATATTTGCCTTGATATTTAAAAATTTGTGGTGCCCAAAAACCTTTAGTACCATAAGCTTCTCCTTTTTTTAAGGCATATCCATTTTGTACTCCTTTTGGACCTTCCCAAGTTTTTAAATCTTTTGAAGTATATACTAAAAAGCCTTCTCCATCAATTCTAGGATCGCTTTTAGTTCCATACAAATAGTAAGTGTTATTATCTTTAAATATAGTAGGATCGGCTAAGTATATTTGGTCATTGGAGAGGTCTTGTCCAAAAGCATAAATGCTTATAAATATAAAAAGTAAACTTATTTTAAAATAATTCATCGTTAATAGGTCTCGATTAATAGTGTTATTGGTTGTAGCAATGGTTTGAACAAAGCCTAAATTTTTTTGTCATACTTTTAAGTACACATATTTTAACCAAAAATTCACAGCTATACCATTTTCATACCGTAAAGAGTTGCTGTTAGGGCATAGGTAGGAAATAAAAGATATAGCTATGAATTTATGGTAAATAGATTTATAGAGCGCTGCACTTTATAGTGCAGCGTACTTTAGTTATTTTCTACTGAAAACTTATATAATGAAACGGTATGGTATTCTTCCCCCGGATTCAAAGTAATTGAAGGGAAGTTAGGCTGATTTGGAGTATCTGGAAAGTGTTGTGTTTCTAGCGCAAACGTGGTTCTAAAATCATCTTTAACCCCCGATTTAAAAGTGTTTTTACTTTGCATAAAATTTCCACTATAAAATTGTACCCCTGGCTCTTCACTTGTTACATCCATAATAATTCCAGATTTATCGCCTACAATAGTAGCCACGTGGTTTAACCCATTTTTCTTACTCCCATTAAGTACAAAATTATGATCGTACCCCTTTCCAAAGGTTAATTGCTTATTGGTTTCTTCTATGCGTTCCCCAATAGTATGTGGAGTTCTAAAATCAAATGGAGTCCCTTCCACGTCTTCTATAGTTCCTGTAGGAATCAAACCAGCATCTACAGGGGTGTATTTATCAGCATAAATTTGAACTTTATGATTCAAAATAAAACCACTTCCTTCTCCATTCAGGTTAAAAAAAGCATGATTAGTTAAATTTACAACCGTAGGTTTATCTGTTGTTGCTTTATATTCTATTTTTACAGCGTTATCTTCTGTAATAGAATAGGTAACTGTTACATCTAGATTTCCAGGGAAACCTTCTTCCATATCTGCTGCACTATATTTTAATGCAATGGTGTGCTCATTTACTTTTTTTGCCTCCCAAACAACATCTTGAAATCCTTTTTTTCCTCCATGTAAGGTATTCTCTCCATTGTTTATTGGAATTGAATATTCTTTTCCGTTTAAGGTAAATTTTCCTTTAGCAATTCTATTTCCTACACGTCCAATTGTAGCTCCAAAATAAGGTTCGGTAGAATTTATAAATCCTTTTGCACTATCCATTCCTGCAACAACATCTATCATCTTTCCTTTTTTATCTGCCACCCATAATCCTACTATTCGCCCTCCATAATTTGTAAATGCTGCTTTTATATTGCTATTCTGAATCCAGTATAATTGTACCTTTTTTCCGTTGACAATAGTGTCAAAATTTTTGGTTTTTAATAAGGAAGCAATGGAGTCTTTTTTGATTACTTCTACAACATCTTTTGTAGCTGCTTTCTCTTTTTTTTCTTTTTTACAAGAAGCAAAACAAAGTATAGAAATTGCTATAAGTGAGATATGTTTTATTGAATTGAACATTATTTGTTATTTAGTTTTTTAATTAAATTAACTTCATCTTCACGATATGGAGTTCCATCTTTTCTAAACACATCATGAAACCACTCTATAGGTTCATCTCCATTAGCTATTGGGGTATCCCAGGCATAAATGGTATTACTTTTTCCGTTAACCAATCCCCAATTAATTGCTCCAATAGTATGTTCTTTTAACATAGGAAGTGTATTAGAGAACCTAGAATTTCTGGTTCTTGCCATATATTCTGTACAAATTAATGGGCGATTAAAAGATTCTAACAATTGAATAACTCTTAAATGCCATTCCGGTCCCTCGTAGTCGTGATAAGTTACAATATCAGAATTTGTTACCTGAAACTCATTTAGTTCTTTTTCATCCCATTTCCATATTCCAGCACTTATTGGTTGTGACGGATTTACTTCTCGTGCCCATGTAAAAATCTCTTTTAATAGCGGAAGCGACTCATTACTTTTTCCATTGTTACCAGGTTCGTTATATAAATCCCATAATAAGATGCGCTCATCATTAGCAAAAGTTTTTAAAATGTCTTTTACATAGGTTTCTAATTCTGGAAAATTAGCTTCGTTTTTTGAGGCAGGATACCCAGGATCTTGTACCCATCCAGAATTATGTGTTCCTGGTTTTGGAGCGGGCTGTTTCCCTATTTTAGGATTTGCATCCCAAACATCGTCTAGGAATACAAAAATTGTTTTGATTCCATTCTTGTCTGCAATATTTAAGTATTCCTCTACACGTTTTTTAAAGCCTTTTTTATCTACTTTATAGGCTAAACTGTGTAAATACACTCGCATAGTATTAAAACCGATTCCAGCAGCATACCCCAATTCTCTGTCAATTGTTTCTGGGTCGAAAGTATCTTCTTGCCACATTTCAAGCTGATTAATAGCGGTACTTGGAACAAAATTTGCTCCATTTATCCAGTTGTGAGAGTCGTACCACGATTGTGCTTTTTCAGCTGACCATTTATTTGTTTTTAAGACAGGGTTCTCCTGAGAAAAACCTAGATTACATACTAAAAGTAGTAGTAGTATTGAGCAAATATTTTTCATTTTTAAATTTATTTATGGTGTTTATATTTAATTAGTTAACAACGGGAAAAGCTTGTATTCTCAGTTTAGTAAATCCTACTGGAATTAAGCTTATGGTTTCAATTTTATCTGTTACATTTCCTTTATAAATGCCTTCACGTCCAGAAACTGGGAGATGTGCTAGCCCGTTAACAGCTTGCCAATCTGGAATTTTCTTTGCACGAATTTTTAATTCAAAGGGAGCGTTTTCTATATTCCATTTAAAATCTTCTTTTAAAGGAGAGCTACTTACTTTTACATTTTTATTAGTGTTTTCAATATCTTCACGAAGTAATCCATAATTCCAATCGGAATTGGTGTGTACCGTAAAATAGTTTCCTTCTGTTTTTTCAGTTTCCTGCTGCCATATTTCCTTCATTTTTAGTCCATAAACTAAGGGACCTCTTTCTATTGCACGAGAGTTTTCTGCCCATTGAGAAACTTTTACTTCCATTGGAAGACTAAGTTTTATAAGATCTCCATTTTTCCAAGTTCTATTAATTGTGACAATCGATTTATTTTTTTCAAAAATTACTTTTTCTCCGTTAACAGTAATAGAGGCATTATTGCACCATTTTGGAATTCTAAAATCCATAGGAAAGTCAATTTCTTTTCCAGTTGTTATCTCAAAATTCACATCCTTTCCAAAAGGGTAGGAGGTATTCTCTTTTATGACTATTTCTTGATTTTTTATTTTAGTTGAAATTGTATTCGGACTATAAATTAATGCTGCTAAACCTCCTTCCTTATTTTTAAACCACAAGTGTTGTGTGAATTTTGTCCATCCCTGATGCATATTTACGTAACAACAAGTATAACCACTTTTAACGCCTAAAACATTATTCATTTCTCTATTAAAAGGGAGCGTAAAAGCATATACTCCTCTATCAATTTCTATTTGATTGGCTAGTTGGAAATATTGTTTTTCGTTAAAATCGTCTGTAGTTTGAGGCGGCAAAGCATTAAATGTAGCTCTTTCTAACGCATCCATATAAAATGGGTCTCCTGTAATTCCAATAATTTCTTCTAAAGAGAACATTGTTTCCACAACAGCACAAAGTTCGGTACCTTGAATGGGGGCATTTCCATGTAAATCTTCATCTGCAGAGAAAATTCCATTTGGTAATCCATGTAAAGTCATTAAATCATTAAAGCCTATTTTGGAAGCTTTTAGATAAGTAGAGTCTCCTGTTCTTTGGTAATTCTCTGCTGGTTCCTTAATCGCCATTCCTACATTTACTCCATGCCGATGCATCCATGTTTTTCCATCAGGATTTACGGTAGCGTTAATTGCCCAATCTCTATTTCCTAACCATTCACTCCAGGCAAAAGATTGCTTCTTAATTTTTTCTGCAAGGGTTAATAACTTTTCATCGCCATTAACTGTATACAACCATTGAGCTATTCTTATATTTTCGACTCCTCGAGATTGCGCCCATTCTGTCCATTTTCCAATCGGACATTTATCAAGTGTTTTTAATTGGTAGTCAAAATACTTCTCCATAAATGGGACTACACGTTTGTCTTTTGTTGCCGTATAATACTGCTGGATTACTTTTAACATCACCATTCTTGGCCACCAATCTTCTCCTTTATCTGCATTTTCAAAATCTACCTTATTTCCTGTTTCTCTTTCCCATTCTGTAATCGGTCCGAAATATCCAGAAGGGCGTTGGTTTTCAATACTCCAATCAATATATTTTTTTACTTTTTGTTTAAGTCTTTCATTATTTAATTGATAGGCTAATGGAACTGCTCCATCCAACCAATATGGAGTTTCTTCCCAATCATCGCCATTTCCACCAAGCCAACCATTATCTATTTTTACTTTATCATAAATTTCATCTAAATGTCCTGTAGAATTATTTAGCATTATAGTAAGTTGATCTTCGAGCCAGCCATTTGGTTGAATTTCTCCTAAAGCAACTTCTTGGTGCACAGAAGTTACAAAGGTGCTTTCTTTTTTTGTATCGATCTCTTTATTTGTATTTGTGGTGCAAGAAGATAGAATGAAAGCTATCAGGAATTGAAACGTAAAAATTTTGGTAGTTAAAAGCTGCTTTTTCATTTATTTACATTTTCACAATTAATTATTTTCTAGTATTCTTATTATTTTCGTTTGGTATTGGTCATTGCCTATTACATGCCCATTATGGACTTTATAAATAATTTATTCTGAAGGAATTTGTAATGTGGTGTCTTCTGAAACGGGAATCCCTAGATTTGGGGAGCCATCTTTATTCCATGAAATTTTTTGCATCCTCGGAGACCTTTTAGATCCGCATCCTTCTCCAGGGTTAGAATTTGCATGGTAAAGAATCCAATCTTCTGTACCATCTGGAGATTTAAAAAACGAATTATGTCCTGGAGCATAGACTCCATTTTCTTCCGATTTTTTGAAAATAGGTTTTGAATGTTTTTTCCAAGCAGATGGATCTAAAATATCATCGCCTTCCAAGCTTAAAAGTCCCAAAGAATAGTAATCTGTCCAGCATCCATTTGCAGAAAATACAATAAAAATCTTCCCGTTATGTTCTAAATATTGTGGCCCTTCATTAACATTTACATGCGGAGGGTTATTAGCATCGTTTAGATCTCCTTGTTTTTCCCACACATAGGTAGGTTCAGACAATAAAACTCTATTGGAGTCTAATGTCCAAGGATTTTTCATAGGAGCAATGTAAATATTTTGTTGCCCATTTACAGACCCTTCCCAGCCAGACCATATCATATATAATTGTTTTTTGTATTCAAAAACATTGCCATCAATAGCCCACCTATCTGGATTGGCTGCAATTTTCCCTTTAAAAACCCATTCGCCTTTAAACGGGTCTTCAGCGCTGTTTTCCAGCACATACATTCTATGGTTGTTATTGTCGCCATTATCTGCAGCAAAATAAACATACCATTTGCCATTAATAATATGGAATTCTGGCGCCCAAATAGATTTAGAATACATTCCTGTTTCGGGAGGTGTCCAAATAGTTTTGTGCGCTGCATTTTCAAGTTCTGCTAAATTTTTGGTTTTCCAAAGTATCAATTTATTACCAACAGTATTTGTGTAGTAGTAATACCCGTTATGGTAGGTGCTATAAGGATCGGCACCAGAAGGTAAAACAGGGTTTGTAAACGTAGTGTTTTGTGCCCCTAATGATAATGTAAATAGCAGTATAATTTGTAAATAGTATAGTTTCATGGGTTGATAAATCTATTTTTTAAACCCCTCATTGAGGGTTTTATTTCCCGAGAGCCTGTCCAGAATATACCTAAGGACTCTACGTCGAAATGGGTTAAATTATTTTCTTTTGAATACCTCGTAGGTTTGCCTCGAGGTAGTTAATTGAACTTTTATTCTTTTAAATTGTAATGTATTTAGCTATTTGTCTCATAGTTATCTCTGACTCAAAATGAGGAATACTTTTCAGCATATAAATTACATTTTTTAATTAGATTTGAGAGTTAAATAGCATACTGTAATTTTGATATATGTTAATTATTTAACCCCTATTTTGGTAATTAGAAAATAATAATCTTCATTTTGTATTGATTTCTTAACTAATAGCAAATTAGATCATTTATTAGGTTTTATAGCTGTAACTAATGTTTCATTTTTTCATCCAATCTATCCAAAGTTACTTTTGGATTGCTGTTTTTCTTTTAAATGAATCAAAATGAGGATTGATGAAACAATATGTATAAAGATTATTAGTACTTTTTCACAAAATTTTAAAACATTGAAGAAAGGCCTGCTATTTTTAATTTTTATTCTACAAGTAAGTTTTGTTGTTAGATCTCAAGAGTATTATTTAAAGCATTTTCAAGTTGAAGATGGCTTATCTCATAATTCTGTTATTTGCTCTTTGCAAGACAAGGACGGTTTTTTGTGGTTTGGAACAAAGGATGGTTTAAATAGGTTTGATGGGTATAATTATAAGTTATACAGAAACGAATCATTAAATAATGCAAGCATTGGAAGTAATTTTATACAAGCTATCTACGAGCATCAAAACTTTTTATGGGTTGGTACAGATAATGGTTTGTATAAGTTTGATAAGGACCAAGATAAATTTACTCTGTTATCTATTACAAAGAATCAATCTATTCAAGATATAGAAAGTGATATTGATGGAAATATATGGTTTATAGCTGGGGGAACGCTTTATAAATATGAGGTTGACACTAATAAATACGTTGTTTTTGATCCTGCAGATTTTTTTGATGCGCTTAGTATTACAAAGAGTCCAGATAATACTTTATGGATAGCTTCTTTCAACCAAATTTATAAATACGATGCTAATAATGTAAATTTCACATCGGTAGGGGTTAAGCCTATAGACAGCACCGAGTTTCCTTATATTATATCCACCATTGAGTCGCTATCCTCAAAAGAAATTCTTATAGGAACTCAAAATCATGGAGCTATCCAATTTAATATTCAAAATGGAACTCAGCAAAACATCATTGAAAATGAAAATGAACCAATTTATGTAAGGGATTTTACAAAAAAAGGAGCAGACGAATTGTGGATAGGGACGGAGAACGGACTCTATATCTATAATTTGCAAACCCAAAAATCTACACATTTACAGAAAAACTATAAAGATCATTATGCCTTATCAGACAATGCTATTTATACAGTAACGGTAGATAATGAGCAAGGAGTTTGGTTGGGCACCTATTTTGGCGGAATTAACTATTATCCTAAACAATATACTCCCTTTAAAAAGTATTTTCCAAAGTTTAATGAAAATTCAATTAGTGGAAATATTGTAAGAGAAATTAAAGAAGATGAAGACGGGAATTTATGGATTGGCACCGAAGACGCTGGGATTAATAAATTTAATCCGAAGACAGAAAAGTTTATCAATATTAATCCCAAAAATGATGATAAAACAGCGCTAGCTTATTATAACATTCATGGAATATTACCAGATAAAGATAAAATTTGGGTAGGAACTTTTGAGCATGGATTGGATGCTTTGGATAAAGATACCGGTTTGGTTATAAAACATTACGGACTAAGAAGTAAAGGAGGGTTACACAGTAATTTTGTGTATTCAATATTTAAAACGCTTGACAAAGAAATATTAATTTTAACAACCTCTGGGATCCAGAAATACAATAAAGAAAAGGACTTTTTTGAAGATTACAGTATGCTCCCAGAAAGGTATTTTTTTACAACAATGGCAGCCTCAAAAAAGAATGAGTTATGGGTAGGTTCTTATAGAAACGGATTGTATTTAATTGATAAAACTTCTGGCGCAAAGAAAAATTTTACCTACAATCCTCAAGATGAAAATAGTATAAGTAGCAACGCCATCAATCAGGTATTTATAAGTAGTAATGAAACTGTTTGGATTACTACGGAAAATGGACTTAATAAATACAACCATAGTACAGGCAATTTTGAACGCTTTACCGTAAAAAATGGGCTTCCTAGTAATTTGGTTTATTCCATTTTGGAAGACAACAAACAAAATCTTTGGATAAGTAGTTCCAATGGGTTGGTAGAATTTAATCCTGTAAGTGAAGATGTTAAAGTTTATACCAAAGCAAATGGCTTAACTACCGATCAATTTAATTACAATGCGGCTTATAAAGATGCACAAGGAAACATGTATTTTGGAAGTGTTGATGGGATGATTTTTTTCAATCAGAAAAACTTTGTTAAGAATACGTATACCCCTCCTTTATATATTACCGATATAAAAATTAATAATAAGGAGGTTAATTTAGCAGATCCAGAGGGACCAATCCAAGGTTCTATTAGTAGTATTGAGAAATTAAATTTAAAGCATAATCAATCTTCCATAAGTGTGGATGTGGCTGCATTGAGTTATAATGCTCCCCAAATGACAAAATATTGGTACAAACTTGAAGGATTGAATACTGATTGGGTCGAATTAAATAAAAGTCATACTGCATATTTTACAAAGCTGTCTCCAGGGTCTTATACCTTAAAATATAAAGCGCTTAATTGGAATGGCTCTTGGAGTATGGGCAGAGATTTGGAAATTGACATAGCACCGCCGTTTTGGGCTAGTACTATTGCATACGCGTGCTATATTTTGATTGTTTCTTTACTCGTAATTTCTATTATTATCTATTATCATAAACTTACCGTAGAGAAGAATGATAGGAAGATAAGACAACTTAATAACAAAAAAGAGAAAGAGGTATATCAAGCTAAAATAGAGTTTTTTACCAATATTGCTCATGAGATTAGAACTCCACTTACATTGATTAAAAGTCCGCTTGAAAAACTATTAAAAGTAGATAGTCAGAATGCTTTTATGAAGGATAATCTAAATATTATGTCTAAAAATACATCACGACTTTTAGATTTAGTAAATCAGTTATTAGATTTTAGGAAGACAGAGATAGAAGGGCTAAACTTAAACTTTATAGAGGTAAATATTACAAATATTCTTAAAAATACGTACACTCGTTTTAGCAATGCAATAAAAGAAAAAGAATTGCTTTTTGAACTTTATTGTCCAGATGAAGATGTATACGCACATGCAGATGAAGAGGCTCTAAAAAAGATTTTGAGTAATTTATTCAATAACGCTATTAAATATGCTAAAAATAAAGTTAGTGTAATAATTAAAAAGGATCGAAATGAGTTTGTTTTGATTGTTAAGAATGATGGGGAGCTAATTCCTCATCATTTAAAAGAAAAAATATTCGAACCATTCTTTAGGCTTCCAGAGGCAAATCATCAAACAGGTACAGGGATCGGATTGTCTTTGGCGTATTCGTTAACAGAATTACATAATGGAACGCTAATATTGGATACTATAGATGTTTATATGAATACTTTTATTCTAAAACTGCCGCTTTATCAAGAACGGAAATTTGATTTCTATGAAAAAAATAAATTGCCTCTTTTAAATGAAAATATAATTGAAGATGTAAAAGAGAGTAATGCAGTGAAGGAAGTTAAACAAACAACAATTCTTTTAGTTGAAGATAATGAAGATCTTCTAGATTTTTTAGCTAATGATTTAGAGAATGATTATTCCATTGTAAAGGCTAATACTGCCGAAAAAGCATTGGAAACAATTCAAATAGAGAATATTCAGCTAGTTATTAGTGATGTTATGATGCCCGGAATGAGTGGTTTTGAAATGTGTAAAAAGATAAAAACCTCTTTTGAAACTAGTCATATTCCAGTTATTTTGCTTACTTCAAAAAGTGCTATAAATGCAAAGGTAGAAGGTCTAGAGTGTGGTGCAGATGCCTATATTGAAAAGCCTTTTTCTATTGAATATGTGCATATCCAAATTAAAAATATTTTGGAGAATAGAAAGCATATCATGAAACACTATTCGAGTTCTCCTTTGGCACATATAAAAAGCATTGGACATGCAAAACCAGATGAATCTTTTATAAAATCTCTGGATAAAGTTATTTACGACAATCTCTCAGATCCAAATTTAAGTGTTGAAGTATTAGCAGAAATAATGAATATGAGTCGCTCTACCCTCTACAGAAAAATAAAAGACCTCTCCAATTTAAGTCCGAATGAATTAATAAATATTACGCGACTTAAAAAGGCAGCGGAGCTTTTAAAAACAGGTGATTATAAAATTTATGAAGTCTCTGAAATGGTGGGTTATAATTCTCAAACTAGCTTCGGGAGAAATTTTCAAAAACAATTTAATATGACACCAACGGAGTATATTAATAAGTATTGAAAGATTGAAAGATTGAAAGATTGAAAGATTTGAAGATTGAATAAGTTGGGGGGCAGAAGTCCGAAGTCGGGAGACTGAAAATTATAGTAGAAAGTAAAAAAGTTATGAAGTTACAATGTTACGTTGTTATGAGGTTTTAGAAGAGTACTGCTAACTGAATACTGTAAGGTTAGGAGACAGGAATTATAGTAGAAAGTAAAAAAAGCTAAGAGGTTACAATGTTACGTTGTTATGAAGTTTTAGAAGAATAGTGCTAACTGAGCTCTGCTAACTGAATACTGAATACTGAATACTGAAAGGTCGGGAATCCGAAGTCAGTATTTTTATTACTTATTTTACATTTTCAAATTTCCAAATTGATTCATTTACAACTTTGTCCCTTTGCCTACTGAACATTAATGAAAATAATTAAAAATTAAATTATTTTTTTCAAAACTAAAACGTTTTAGTATATTGCGTTTGTAAAATTTATGTTAACTGTAAAATAAAAACCAACTAATCTACTAGAAAACTACCTCTCATACAAGCAGCCTATATGTCAATACAATTAAGTGAGGTAATACTTATAAAGGTTGTAAGAAGACTTAAAGAGAGGGAAGGTCTAGATTAATAAAGGATATTTAGTATGCAAAGAAGAAAATTTATACAAAACACCGCCATGGCAGGGAGTTTAGCTTTTCTAAACCCAATAGATTTAACAGCTGCACCAATAAAACAATTTCCAACAGTTAGAGTAGCAGAGAATCAGCGAAACTTTACGAGTAAGAGTATTGAAAAAGCAATAAAAGAGTTTTCGAAAAACGTAAAAGATGAAGAATTAACATGGTTATTTAACAACTGTTTTCCTAATACTTTAGATACTACAGTTACTTTTTCTAATGAAAATGGTAAGCCAGATACGTATGTTATTACTGGAGATATAGACGCTATGTGGCTTAGAGATAGTTCTGCTCAAGTATGGCCTTATATGGCTTTTATAGATGAAGATGCACATTTAAAAGATTTAATAGCTGGGGTAATTAACAGACAAACCAGCTATATTATAAAGGATCCCTATGCGAATGCTTTTTACGATGATCCAAATAAAAGAGGAGAATGGGCGAGTGATTATACCGATATGAAACCTGGGGTTCATGAGCGTAAATATGAAATTGATTCTTTGTGTTATCCAATTAGATTAGCTTATAATTATTGGAAAAAAACAGGCGAAAAAACGCTTTTTGGAGCAGAATGGAAAAAAGCAATTCAAGCAACCTTGAAAACATTTAAGGAGCAGCAGCAAAAAGAAAACCCTGGACCTTATTCTTTTATGCGAGAAACTCCACATGCTACAGATACGAGAGCATTAAGAGGTTATGGCTACCCTGTTAAACCAATAGGTTTAATTTGTTCTGCTTTTAGACCAAGTGACGATGCTACCGTATTTTCCTTTTTAATTCCTTCAAACTTTTTTGCTGTAGTTAGTTTAAAGCAAGCAGCAGAAATGGTTTCAGAAATTCATGGGGATGTAGATTTAGCAAATCAATTAATAGCTTTAAGTAAAGAGGTCGAAATGGCTTTGCAGAAATATGCTATTGTTAACCATCCAAAACATGGAGATATTTATGCATTTGAAATTGATGGTTATGGGAATCATTTACTTATGGACGATGCAAATGTACCTAGTTTACTGGCGCTACCGTATTTGGATGCCATAGATGTAAATGATAAAACCTATCAGAATACAAGACGTTTTGTATGGTCTTTAGATAATCCATTTTTCTTTAAGGGGAAAGCAGCCGAAGGAATTGGTGGTCCTCATGTAGGAATGGATATGGTATGGCCAATGTCGATTATAATGAAAGGATTAACTAGTAGCGATTCAGAAGAAATTAGAGAGTCTATTCAGACCTTAAAGAATACACACGGAGATACAGGTTTTATGCATGAGTCGTTCCACAAGGATAATCCAAAAGACTTTTCTAGATCTTGGTTTGCATGGGCAAATACTTTATTTGGAGAGTTACTATGGGAAACCTACAAAACCAACCCTGAATTATTAAAATAAACCTACTATGAAAATTATAAAAGTGAAAAACCTATGGAGAAGTATACTCCTAGTTTCTCTCTTTTTTGCGTCTTGTAATAAACAAGCTGCGGAAGATAATAAAGGAGATCAAGAGCAAGTAAATTATACTTCCTATGTAAATCCTTTTATAGGAACAGCCCCTTTAACAGACCCTAAAGCTATTGGATATACACCTCCAAAAGATTGGCGGGTATGGGCAGGATTAACGTATCCTGGCTCGTCTTTACCCAATGCTATGGTGCAATTAAGTCCTATTACCAAATACGGTTCTGGAGCAGGGTATGAGTATGAAGACACAGAAATTATAGGGTTTACTCATACCAATAAAGGTCATTGGAATCTATGTAATATTCCTATTTTACCTGTTGCAGCAAATGCTACCTATCCTTTTAAATCTTCTTTTAGTCATAAAAAAGAAAATGCTTCTCCTGCCTATTATGAGGTTTTTCTAGAAGATTATAAAGTGGATGTAAAATTAAGTTCCACTTTACGAAGCGGAATTCATCAATATACTTTTGAGAATAATCAGGGGAGAAAGCTTCTTTTCGATTTAGGTCGTTCTAATAATCATGTAGATAATTGGGAGATTAATTTGGTAGGTAAAAATGGAGTGAGTGGCTTTCAACAAATGGGAAGAGAAAAAATCTATTTTTATGCAGAAGTGAGTCAGCAAACATCAGGAATAGAAAAAAAGAATGAAGGAGCAAGCAATGGTTATGCGTTAATAAGCGTATCTGATGATGGAAATCCTGTTGTTCTAAAAATAGGTTTATCTTTTGTAAGTATAGCTAACGCGAAGGAAAATCTGACTCAAGAGATTGGAAATAAAACATTGGAAGAAATAAAACAATCTGGAAATGTAGTTTGGGAAACCTTACTCTCTAAAATTGAAGTTTCTGGAGGGAGTAAAAAGGAAAAGGAAATGTTTTATACGTCTTTTTATAGATCTTTTTTATGGCCAGCACTTAGAAGCGATATCAATGGGGAGTTTACCGATGATGCAGGAAAAACCCAACAAAAAGACTTTCAATATTATACCATTCCTTCTTTATGGGATACCTACCGAAATAAAGTGGTTTTATTAGATTTATTTTCCCCTAAAGTAAGCAACGATATTATTTCTTCATTAATTGATAGAGGAGAAATACGAGATTTTATTCCTACTTTCTTTCATGGAGATCATGCTGCTTCCTACATAACAGGAGCTTATAAAAGAGGTTTGAATAATTTTGATGTTGAAAAAGCATATCAATTATTATTAAACAATGCTTATAAAGAAGGAGGAACAAGACCTTTTATAACAGAATATATTGAAAAGGGATATATTTCTGACCCTAAGGTGGAAAATGCACATGTGGAGACCAAAGCAAAGGCGGGAGTTTCTAAAACTTTAGAATATGCCTACGACGATTATTCCTTAGCACAATTAGCAAAAGAAATGAACGATGAAGCGCATTATAAAGACTTATTGGCGCGTTCCAAAAATTATAAAAATGTTTTTGATACTGCAACCAACTTTATGAGAGGGCGCTTGGAAAATGGGGATTGGATTACTCCATTTGATCCGCAATATCCATATTATGAATATATGTATAGAGAGGCAAATGCATGGCAGGTTTCTTTTTATACGCCTCATGATATGCAAGGACTTGTGGCATTGTATGGAGGCGCAGCTCCTTTTGAAGCCAAATTGGATTCTTTATTTACTACTCCTTGGAATCCAGAGCATATTGCAAGAAATGTATCTAGCTTTATGGGGCAATACTGTCAAGGAAATCAACCAGGACATGAGGCTCCTTTCTCATATTATTTTGTAGATAAACCCTATAAATCTCAAAAAGTAATAGATGCGCTTTTAAAAGATTATTACGGAACGGGAGAACATGGATTGGCATTGCCTGGAATGGATGATGCAGGAGAAATGTCTTCATGGTATGTTTTTAGTGCAATGGGACTCTATCCTTTTTCACCATCTGATGCCGAATATTTAGTGAGCATTCCTCTTTTTGATGAAGTAAGTATAAAAACTTCAACCAATAAGCTTTTAAAAATCAAAGCAAATTCAGCAAAGAGAAAATTAAAAGCAATAAATGTTAATACCAAAAAAATAGATGGATACTTTATTTCTCATTCCCTTTTTGTAGAAGGAGGATCACTAGAATTGGAAACGGAATAGTGCGGATTACTAATCAACTACCTCGAGGCAAGCCTACGAGGTAGTTAAAGGAAAATATTTTAATCCATTTTGACGTAGAGCCTTTCGGTAGACTCTGGACAGGCTCTCGGGAATAAAAACCCTCAATGAGGGATTTAAGAACTGAATTATCAAATTTAAATAATAAAAAATGCCAATAGCAATTGGAGTGGATATAGGGGGGAGTCATATTTCCTGCGCAGCGGTTGATATGAAAACCCACAAAACACTTTCAAAAACATACTTTAAACAGGAGGTAAACTCCAAAGATAGTAAGGAAAACATCTTAAAAACTTGGGGGAATTGTATTAATAAAACCCTCGCTTCCATTATAGAAGAAACAGTAGAAGGAATCAGTTTTGCTATGCCTGGACCATTTAAGTATAAAGAAGGGATAGCTATGTTTGAAATAAACGATAAGTATGAGGCGCTTTATAATGTTTCTGTTGTAGAAGAATTACCAAAATACCTGTCTAGACAAGATTTAAAGCTTCGGTTTTTAAATGATGCTTCTTCATTTGGTTTGGGGAGTATCTTAACAGGGGGTGTTTCTTCAGATAAAAAAGTAATAGCGGTTACTTTAGGAACTGGTTTTGGTGCTGCATTTTTTGATGGAATGATGCCTGTATTAACAGGAGATAGGGTGCCAGAAAATGGATGTCTTTGGGATAAAGAATACAAAGATGGGATTTCTGATGATTATTTCTCCACCAGATGGTTTCTAAGTAAATATCAAGATAAATTCGGGGTGAAAACAATACATGGGGTAAAAAGCATTATTGAGGAGAATGAAGATGCGGCAAAAGAAATATTTACAGAGTTTAGCGACAATTTTTATGAGTATATGCTGCCCTATATTAATAATTTCACCCCTGATTTATTAGTCATAGGAGGTAGTATTGCCAAGTCTTCAAAATTATTTCTACCTAGATTGGAACAGCTTTTTGAGAACGGAGAGTCAAGCTTAAAAATTCAAATTATAGATAATACTGAAGTAGCAAATATAATAGGAGCTTCTTATACCCTTAACGATGTTTTTTGGAATGAAATCAAAACAATTCTTCCTGAAATTTAATACTAAAATTACACTATGAAAACCACAGACAAAACACCAGTAGTATCTAAAGCAATACTTCTACCCTTTATTTTAATAACGTCTCTTTTTGCTCTTTGGGGATTTGCAAATGCAGTTACAGATCCTATGGTACAGGCATTTAAGAAGGTTTTGGAGTTAAGTAATTCTCAAGCGGCATGGGTTCAAATGGCATTTTATGGAGGTTATTTCTGTATGGCTTTGCCAGCGGCACTTTTTGTACGTAAATATTCATATAAAAAAGGAATAATTATAGGTTTGATTCTTTATGCAGTTGGGGCATTATTGTTTTATCCAGCAGCTACTAACGAGCAGTTTTGGTTTTTTTGCCTTGGTTTATATGTCCTTACGTTTGGTTTAGCATTTTTAGAGACTACAGCAAATCCATACATATTATCCATGGGAGATAGTAAAACGGCTATTCAGCGTCTTAATCTGGCGCAAGCCTTTAATCCAGTAGGCTTGGTACTCGGACTTTTGGCTGCAAAGTATTTTGTTCTTGAAAACCTTCAATCGGATGATTTTGATGATTTTGGAGCATTATCAGAAGCCAAAAAAGCACTTATAAGAACTTCAGATTTAATGGTAATTAGAGATCCATATGTAATTTTAGGCTTGGTAGTTTTAGTAGTATTAGTTCTTATTTTGTTAAGTAAAATGCCGCAAGTACGGGCTAAAGAAGAGGAAGTAAGTCTCTCTAAAACCTTTTCTGGATTATTTAAAAACAAACGTTATGCATACGGTGTTCTGTCGTTAGTTTTATATATGGGAGCTCAAATTATGTGCTGGACATACATATACCAATATGCGGAAGGGATTAATATTACTGCAGATGTAGCAGCCAATTATCAATTGTGTGCTTTTATTTTATTCACCATAGGAAGAGCTATAGGAACCTATTTGTTAAAATTTATGAGCTCTTCTCGTTTGCTATTATATTTTTCAATTTTAGGAATGCTTTGCTGTCTGGCCACTATGTTTATTCAAAATGAAATAGGACTGTATTGCTTGGTATTGGTTTCTTTATTTTTATCAATTATGTTTCCTACCATATATGGAATAGCACTAAACGGTTTAAGTGAAGAAGATTCTAAAATAGGAGCTGCAGGTTTAGTTATGGCAATAGTTGGTGGTGCTTTATTACCGCAATTGCAAGGTATTTTAATAGATTTAGGAGGATCAGCAGTAAATGATATTAGCATTTTAGGAGTATCAGAAATTAACTTTTCGTTTATATTACCAGCTGTTTGTTTTTTATTAATAGCCTTTTATTCTATAGGTGTTTATAAGGGAAGAATTACAGCAAATCAATAATCTGTCGTTGGTGGGTTTATCTCCCTCTTTAAACATTATGATGCAATTTCTAGCTTAAAAGCATTGAATTTGTCGGTTTTGAATAATAAATATGAAATTTTGACACAAAAGGGAAGTGACTACTAGATTAAAATTCTTCACTTTGGTTTTATGAATTTGAAATTTTAACTCTTTTCCATTCAATTTTTAATCTTTTATCGGGAATTGATAAAAAAAGAGTTACAAGTTAAGAATTTGTATAGTGAAGGTATTAGATCAACTACCTCGAGGCAAGCCTACGAGGTATTCAAAGGAAAATAATTTAACTCATTTCGACGTAGAACGTCGGGGAATTAAACCCTCTATGAGGGATTGAAAAGAACCTTCTAGTTTTTGTAACTTATTTTAATATTTAATAGAAATGATTAATCGACTGAGATTTAAAGAAAAAAGCATTTTGTTAGGGATAACATTACTGTTTAGTGTTGTGGCAGTAGCGCAACAATGGAAACCCGCAGGAAAAAAAATAAAAACATCGTGGGCAGAGAAGATAGATGTAAATAATGTTTTAGGAGAATACCCTAGGCCAATAATGGTAAGGAAAGAATGGAAAAACCTAAATGGTTTATGGGATTATAGTATTCAGAAAAAAGGAGGCGAAGCTCCTAAAAAAGGAGATGGAAAAATTTTAGTGCCTTTTGCTGTAGAATCTAGTCTTTCTGGTGTAATGAAAGAAGTAGGTGCTGAAAATGAATTATGGTATAATAAAACTTTTACCATACCAGACAATTGGGATGGAAGTAATATTTTATTACACTTTGGAGCAGTAGACTGGAAATCGGATATTTGGTTGAATGGTGTAAAAATAGGTTCTCATACTGGAGGATACACTCCATTTTCGTTTGATATTACCCCATTTTTAAGTAGCGGAGAACAAAAATTAACGGTAAAAGTTTGGGACCCTACAAGTGATGGTCCGCAGCCAAGAGGAAAACAAGTAAAAAATCCTGATGGTATTTGGTACACTCCCGTAACGGGGATTTGGCAAACTGTGTGGTTAGAGCCTGTTGCAGAAAAAAGCATAAAAAATTTAAAAATTACACCAGATATAGATAATAGTGCTATTAAAGTTAAACCGCTATTAACCAATGCTTCTTATGGAGATATTATTGAGGTAATCATTAAAGAAAATAACAAAGTAATAGCGGTTTCTAAAGCTAGTGCTAATGAGGAAGTTGAAATTTATATAGAAAACCAAAAATTATGGTCGCCTGAATCCCCTTTTTTATATGATTTAACCGTTAAACTTTTAAGTGGAGATACAACAACAGATACAGTTGATAGTTATTTTGCTATGCGAAAAATCTCCAAAAAGAGAGATGAAAATGGTGTTGTTAGAATGCAGTTAAATAACAAAGATTATTTTCAATTTGGACCTTTAGATCAAGGTTGGTGGCCAGATGGGCTGTATACTGCACCAACAGATGAGGCTTTAAAATACGATATTGTTAAAACTAAAGAATTAGGGTTTAATATGATTCGTAAACACGTAAAGGTAGAGCCAGCTAGATGGTATACACATTGTGATGAATTAGGGATTTTGGTTTGGCAAGATATGCCAAACGGAGATGCTGCTCCAATTTGGCAAAACAGAAAATATTTTGATGGTACAGCATTAAAAAGAAGCGCCAAATCTGAGCAGATTTACCGTAAAGAATGGAAAGAAATTATAGATTATTTATATTCTTATCCTAGCATTGTAGTTTGGGTTCCTTTCAACGAAGCGTGGGGACAATTTAAAACTGTAGAAATTACAGAATGGACGCAACAATATGATCCTTCACGTTTGATTAATTCTGCTAGTGGAGGTAACCATTTTCAAACAGGAGATATTTTAGATTTACATAATTACCCAGGGCCAGATATGTATTTATATGATGCACAAAGAGTTACTGTTTTAGGGGAGTATGGAGGAATAGGCTTGCCATTAGAAGGACATTTATGGAAAACCGATAATAATTGGGGATATGTAAAATTTAAAAATTCAAGAGAAACAACAGAGGAGTATATTAAATATGCTAAGAAGTTAAAAGGATTTGTAAAAACAGGATTTTCTGCAGCAGTTTACACACAAACTACCGATGTTGAAGGAGAAGTAAATGGGTTTATGACTTATGATAGGAAGGTTGATAAAATGGACTTTAAGAAAGTTCGTGAAATAAATCAAGAGGTAATAAATGAACTTACTAACTAATAATACATATATATAAAATTAGCATCCGTTTTGGGATCTAAAAAGCTCTTAAGAATTTTTCTTAGGAGCTTTTTAGGTTCTAAACGGTATGTTTTAAGAGTTATTTTTGTATAGATTCTGATCCTATAAATTCCTATAAAAATAACGCTAACTTTTCAAGGTTTTTATTTGTCTAATAAGCCAATTTTAGACGTTTTCTAGCGCATTATAAATTAGTTGATAATTAAAAAGCATATTTAATACATTCTTAGCTTATAAGTAGCTGATAATCCGTATAGTAAGGTGTGTTTTTGACATGTTCAAATTGTCTCACAATACCGCAAATAGTTTCATTTCTGCATTCATTTTAAGAAAAATTAACACAATGAACATTTTGTACGAAAGATTGAAACAAAACCACTAGCTACATTATTCATATAATACGCTACTTTGAATTAAGTAAATCGCAAAAAATAAAGTTTAAAATTTAATATTATCAATTTTCAATAGAATTAATTGAGGTATTGATAATCGACTTTATTTTTTTTGGATAATTTAATTAAAGTTTTTTTTACTCTTATTCTGATAAAAGCCTTACCAAGCTTTTGTATTCAAGATTTACTTACAAGCTAACTTAAAATGAATGTTTCAAAAAAATGAAATTCAATGAAAACAACTTTTAAAAATCAAATTAAACAATTGGTTTTTGCCTTAACATTTTGCTTTATCGCGATGTCTAATTTGTATGGACAAGATCAAGTAACAATTAATGGTAAAGTAACCGATGAGAATCAAGTCCCGATACCTTATGTAAATGTATTGGTAAAAGGAGGAGAAGGCAGTGGAGCCACCACAGATTTTGATGGTAATTATCAGATTTCAGCTGCTTCAGATGCAGTTTTGGTAATTAGTTCTATAGGGTTTAAATCCCAAGAAGTATCTGTAGACGGCCGTACAACAGTAAATGTAAAATTAAAAGAAGATGTTGAAGCTTTAGACGAAGTAATTGTAGTAGGATATTCTTCAGTGGAGAAGAAGGATTTAACAGCGGCAGTTTCTTCAGTATCAAGCAGCGATATTCAGAATGTACACGCAGGGAGTACGGTAAGTACTTCTTTGGCAGGAAAGCTTCCTGGGGTTAGTTTTAGAATGCCAGATGGGCGTCCGGGAGCTTCAGCAAATGTACAGATTAGAAATATGGGGAATCCGTTGTATGTAATAGATGGAGTACAGCAAGATGTAGGACAGTTTAATAATTTATCTCCAAACGATATAGAAAGTATTTCGGTATTAAAAGATGGATCGGCTGCAATATATGGTTCTAGAGCTGCAAATGGGGTAGTTGTAGTAACCACAAAGAAAGGAAGAAAAGGAGCTAGAAGTACCGTAAATATTGATGCGTATACAGGTTGGCAAAACTGGACTAGATTCCCTGAAACTGTAAACGACTCTTATGAATATATGCTTGGTAAGGCAGAGGCGGAAGTAAATGAGTTTGGTTCTACAGCTATTACAGCAGAAGAATTAGAAAAATATAGAATAGGAGAAGCACAAGGGTATCAATCTTTTAATTGGAAGGATTTTATAGTGAAAAAAAATGCTCCAGTTACTAGTTTTAATGTAAGTGCCTCTGGAGGATCAGAAAAAATAAACTACTATTTATCGTACACAAAATTAAATCAGGAAGCGGTTTTTGGAGATGAATGGACTTTCAATAGAGATAATATCCAAAGTAATGTTGATGCTCAAATAACTAATAATCTAAAAGTTGGAGTTCAGATAAATGGAAGAATAGAAGAACGAAAAAACCCAGGAATTCCAGGTTATGATGATTATTGGCAACCTCGTTTTGCAATTTTAAGAAATAGACCATTTGAGCGTCCTTATGCAAACGATAATCCAGAATATTTAAATGATATTGGTCATAATGAAACAAATGCAGGACTACATAATTTTGAAGTTGGTGGCTATTATGTAGATACATGGAGAGTATTGCAAAATAACTTTACTGCAGAATACGATTTTGGTTTTATAGATGGATTAAAAGCAAAAGGAATGTATTCCTATTTTATTTCTGATAGAGTGCAAAATGGACATGAATATACGTATGATGCCTATACGTATGATCAAGAAAATGATGAATATACAGTTACTGGAGGAAGTACCAATCCTTTTAGAGAGCGAACTACTCACAAGAAAATCCAAAATGTATTTCAAGGTTCTTTAAATTATAATAAGGTAATTAATGATGAGCATACTTTAAGCGCTATGTTCTTAATAGAGCGGATTGATATTAATGAAACCAATCAATATTTACATGCTGTACCAGGAACAAATGTACTGCCATTAATATATTTTTCTGATATGGATCAATATGACGATTCAGAATATGAAGAAGCTAGAATTGGATATGTAGGTAACTTTACCTATAACTATAAAGATAAATATTACATTAATTCTTCTATCAGAAGAGATGCTTCTTGGAAATTTGCTCCAGATAAGCGTGTAGGTATTTTCCCTTCTATTTCTGGTGGATGGAGAATTACAGAAGAGCCTTTTATTAAGGATTTAGTAGGTGATGATTTTATTGTAAACGACTTTAAGATAAGGGCTTCTTATGGGGTGTTGGGAGATGATGATATTGGAATTGGATCTTTTGATTATTTAACTGGATATAATTATGGAGGAACTCCAGTTATTATTGACGGAAATCCAATAGTACCGAGTACAGATAGAGGGCAACCTATAGATAACCTTTCTTGGTTTGAAAGTGAAATTACCGATATAGGAGTAGATTTTGGACTATTTGACGGAAAGTTAACTGGTACTTTTGATTATTTCTATAGAGCGCGCTCTGGCTTAAGAGGTAGAAAGTATGATGTGCTAGTACCTAATGAATTGGGATATTCTTTGCCAGACGAAAATGTTAATAGTGATGCTGTATATGGGTCGGAAGCTTCGCTTTCTTATTACGGAAATATTGGAGATTTATCAATAATGGTTTCTGGAAATGCATCGTATACCAAAACAAAATTCTTAGAGAGTTACAAGCCTAGGTTTGGTAATTCTTATGATGAGTACAGAAATTCATCAGAAGGAAGATATAATAATATTTTCTGGGGATATACAGCAATAGGTCAATTTGAATCGCAAGAACAAATAGATAATTATCCAATTAATAATGATGGACGTGGGAATACTTCTATGAATCCTGGAGATATAATGTACAAAGATGTTAATGGGGATGGAAAAATAGATGGATATGATGAAACTCCAATAGGCTACAATCAAACACAACCATTAATAAACTATGGCTTGAGTCTATCATTAGGTTACAAAGGCTTTGATTTTACGGCAGATTTTTCTGGAAATTCAGGCTATTCTTGGAATCAAAACTGGGAATCTAGAAGACCATTTATAAACGAAGGAGCTCTAGCAGAAATATTTTTAGACAGATGGAAAAGAGAGGACCCTTTTGATCCTAACAGCGAGTGGACTGCTGGGAAATACCCTGGCTTACGCTATAATAATGGTAGCCATAGTAACAATTGGAATTCTACATTTTGGTTGCATAACATTACATCTTTTAGAATAAGAACAATGGAGCTTGGGTATTCTTTCCCACAAGTGGTACTAGATAAATTAAGATTACAAAAACTGAGACTTTATGTTAACGGTTACAACTTATATTCTTTTGACAACTTGGAAGAGTATGGAGTAGATCCAGAAGTTGTGGACGACAATAGTTTACAATACCCACAAAATAGAGTAATTAATGTTGGTATTAATCTTTCCATCTAACATAAAAAATAATAATAATGAAACATCCATGTCTAAATTTTAGACACACATTGAAATGATTATTTGGATGTTCCATGTGACTGTTAAAAATGATAAAAATAAACACATGAAAAAGTATTTATATATAGTAATTACTGCAGCGCTACTAAGTACTAGTTGCAATAAAGACGAAGACTTTCTAGACAGAGAGCCTACCGATATTTTAACTGAAGAGCAAGTGTTTTCAGACCCAGCCGTAACATTATCGGTTATTGCTGGTTTGTATAACCGTTATTATGATTTCGCTTATATTGAAGATTGGGTATCTATTTCACAATTCAATATTGCCTTTTGGTCGGAAACAGGAAGGTATGGTAGTTTTCAAAACAATGAATTTGGATATGGAGATTGGGGTACCTGGGACTATGCATATATAAGAGATATTAATTTATTTATAGAACGTTGTGAACCAGCTACAGAATTAAGCGACGCCGATAAACAACGATTTATTGCTGAAGCGCGATTTTTAAGGGCTTCTTATTATTTTGAATTAGTTAAAAGAATGGGGGGCGTGCCACTAATTTTGGAAGCTGAAGAATATGATTTCAATGGAGATCCATCTTATTTACAGCATCCAAGAGAAACGGAAGCTACCATTTATGATTTTGTAATTAGTGAAGCTGAAGCTATAAAAGACTTCTTACCAGCTAATGTTGGAACTAAATCTAGAGCTACCAAAGCGGCAGCACTGGCAATGGAAGCTAGAGCTGCATTGTATGCAGGGTCTATTGCTAAATATGGGGCAAGTACGCCTCAAGTATCCTTACCTGAAGGAGAAGTTGGGATTCCTGCTGCTAAAGCAGATGCATACTATCAAAAAGCATTAACCGCTGCTAAAGACATTATAGATGGAAAAGCAGGAGGGTATGCTTTATATCAGAAGAAACCTGATTTGTCGGAAAATTTTGCCAGTATTTTTACGGATAAGGTAGAAAACCCTGAAGTTATTTTTATTGAAGATTATAAACTTCAGAGTGGTAAAACACATGAATTTACAGTATTAAATCAACCTATTTTTGGAGCAGAAGAAGAGTCTGGAGGCAGAACAAATCCTTCTTTAAACTTTGTACAATCTTTTGAAACTTTAGACGGTACTTACCAGCCTTTACCAAATGTAGATGCTTCTGGAAACCCTATTTATTATGACAATGTAGGAGCTATTTTTGAAGGTCGTGATGCCCGTTTAGCGGGAACAGTTATTTTACCAGGCTCGTCTTTTAAAGGACGACAAACCGATATTTGGGCAGGTTACCAAATGCCAGATGGAGCTATAATTAGCGGAGATTCTAGAGGACAACAAAAAGAAGTTGGTAATTTAGGAACTGTGCAAGTGGTTGGTTTTGATGGACCAATAGACGGATTAGAATTTACTGCACAAACAGGATTTTACCTTCGTAAATTTCAAGATCCTAAAGCAGGTTCTGGTCAGCGTGGGGTTAAAAGTGATGTGTGGCAAATGCGTTACCGATATGCGGAGGTATTATTAAATGCCGCAGAAGCTGCTTTTGAATTAGGTCAAGGAGGATTAGCAGCAGATTATCTTAACCAAATTAGGAGTCGCGCCGGAATTACAACTTCACTTACAGCTGGAGATGTAACTTTTGATAAAATAGTGCATGAACGTTATATAGAACTTGCATTTGAAGGACATTTTTTCTTTGATATCAAAAGATGGAGAATAGCAGACAAAGTACTAGATGGAGCGCCTATTAGTCCTTCCGAAGTAACAGAAAACATTGGAGATCCTTTAAAACGTAAAACCCAACCTTATGGAATCTGGCCTTATAAAATATATAATCCAGGGAATGAAAACGATGGGAAATTTATTTATAAAATTATAAAACCAGCAAGGGTAACAGGAGCCGACCGCTTTAGGCTTGGAAATTATTATTCTAAAATTGGAGATGATATTATTAACAACAACCCTAAAATTATTAGAAATCCTAATCAGTAATAGAAATTAGAAAAAAAGAGGAATGTCTATTAATTATGTGAAGTAAACTACCTCGGAGCAAGCTCACGAGGCATTAGAAGAAAAAACTAAAAAAACATTTCGAAGCAAGCTTCAGAGCATTAAAATCTCGATTATCGAGTAAAATTGAAATGAACATTCTTACTATTTTTTGAAAAATAAATAAACTTGTAAACATGAAATTAAAATATTCAATATTCATATTGGGAGCACTTACTTTTTTAGCTTCCTGTGATAAAGTAGATAATTACGAGGAACCCGATGCATTTTTTACTGGGCAAGTAGTTTATAATAATGAGCCCATTAGAGTAGGGAGTAACCAAGTAGATTTTCAATTATGGCAATCTGGATTTGGGAAAGAAACGCCTCTAGGAGTGACCTTAGATCAAGAAGGAAAGTTTAGTGCCAGATTGTATAGTGGAGATTATAGATTGGCTTTTGTAAAAGGACAAGGACCTTTTAGAACCAATATTATAAATGAGCAGCAATTGGATACTATTTTTGTTGATTTAAATGGAAATACAGAAATGAATATAGAGGTAACACCTTATTATCTAATTGAAAATGCTGAATTTACTAAAAGTGGGACTACCATTGTAGGAAAATGTAGTATTAATAAAATAATTGCAGATAGCGATGCAAAAGACATAGAGCGTGTTACCTTGTATGTAAATAAAACACAGTTTGTTTCGGACAATGGAGATTATAATATAATTGCTTCTGATGGAGATTTTAGCGATTTAAATAACATAAATATAAGTGTTGACCTTCCAGAAACAACTGTAAACAGGGAACAATTATATGCCAGAATAGGTGTAAGAATGGTAGGCGTAGAGGATATGATTTTTTCTCCTGTTGAGAAAATTGATCTGTAGTTTTTAATCCATCATTGAGGGTTTTATTTCCCAGATCCTGTTCTAAGTATCTTGAAGTGTTCTAGGTCGAAATGGATTAATTTTAGCCTCAGATTAACGGATGTATCTTTCCTTTTTCTTTGGAGGTCTTGCTAGAAGGGTAAGGGAGGAAAAAGATATATTAGTGAATCTGAGGTAAACAGACTTTCGGTCTTCTGCAGACTTTTTATTTTAAGAGCAGAATGGTTTAGTATAATAGTTAAAAATAAATATATGTATAAGAATTTTTTAATCATTTTAATAATATGTCTTGCAAGTTGTAATACACAAGAAAAGAAAACAGTAATTACAGCACAAGCAAAAGAAGGAGATAATGCGCGTCAAGCTTCAGCGTATCCTTTAATAACCCACGATCCATATTTTAGTATATGGTCTTTTTCCGACAACATTAATCAATCTCCTACTAAACATTGGACAGGAACGAACCAGTCGTTAATAGGAATGGTTAAAGTGGATGGTGTTTCGTATCGAGTTTTAGGGGATGATGTACCGAGTTATAAAACAATTGTTCCTACTGGGATAGAAAGTACTTATGAAGCAAAAATTACAGAAAGCAAACCGAATAATAATTGGCAAGTTAATGATTTTGATGATTCTTCATGGGAAACAAAACCAGCACCTTATGGCGATGGAGATCAAGCAAAAACAAAATGGACAACCGATCATATTTGGTACCGACGACAATTTGATCTAAATAACACTAATTATGAGGAGCTTTTTTTAAAGCTTAGACATGATGATAATGTAGAAGTTTATATAAATGGAGTGGAGGTATATACTTGTGAATGTTGGAATGATAGCTATGAGTATTATGATATTCCTAAAGAAGCTATTAAAGCCTTAAAAGCAAAAGGAAATTTACTAGCTATTCATGTTAAAAATAATCAAGGAGGACAGTCGTTAGACGCTGGAATTGTAGAGAAAATAAAGGATGAAACTACTGCAACTGTTGCAAAACAAAAATCTCTTAATGTTTCTGCTACCCAAACTTCTTATGTTTTAGAGTGTGGAGCTGTGGATGTAAATCTTACATTTTCGTCACCATTAATTATGGATAATCTGGAGTTGTTTTCAAGACCTGTTTCTTATATTTCAATGAAGACTAAATCTAATGACGGAAATACACATAAAGTACAGGTTTATTTTGGAGCATCCACTGCTTTAGCATCAGATGTTGTGAGTCAGAAAATGGTTGCTTCAACTGGCGAAACTACGGATGTTGATTATATAAGAACAGGAACTGTAGAGCAGCCCATTTTAGAAAAAAAAGGGGATAACTTACGGATAGACTGGGGGAGTTTGTATATAGCAACTCCAAAATCTGCTAAGGTTACACAAAATGTAAGTACTGCTATTAATGCTAAAACCGATTTTATAACAGGAAACAATAGTGAGTTTGTAGCAGAGGGGAAAGATTTGATGTTAAGCACCATTTTTCCAGAAGAATCGGTAAAAGAAACTAAAGATCATGTTATAATGTTAGGATATGATGATTTGTACTCCATTCAATATTTTGGAGAGAATTTACGTCCTTGGTGGAATAAAGACGGGAGCAATTCAATAGAAAAAGAATTAAATAAAGCAGCAAATTCTTACAGTGAAGTTATAGCACAATGTAATACTTTTGATCAAAACCTTCATGAAAAAGCAGTAAATGCTGGAGGAGAAGCGTATGCTAAATTATGTGAAATAGCGTATAGGCAGAGTATTGCAGCACATAAATTAGTAGAAAGTCCTAAGGGGGAATTACTGTTTTTATCTAAAGAAAATTTTAGTAATGGGTGTATCAATACGGTAGATGTTACTTATCCTTCTGCACCTTTATATTTGTTGTACAATCCAGATTTCTTAAAAGGGATGTTAACGGGAATTTTCTATTATTCTGAAAGTGGAAGACACACAGAACCTTTTGCTGCTCATGACATTGGAACCTATCCAAAAGCAAATGGAGAGGTATATGGAGAGCCTATGCCTGTTGAAGAATCTGGAAATATGATTATTCTTACAGCTGCTATTACTAAAGCTGAAAATGATATTTCTTATGCTGAAAAGCATTGGGAAACCCTTACAATTTGGGCAGATTACTTAGCAGAAAAAGGTTTTGATCCTGGAAATCAATTGTGTACAGATGATTTTGCTGGTCATTTGGCTAGAAATGCAAATTTATCTATTAAAGCTATTGTAGCTTTAGGTTCTTATGGATATATGGCAAAGCAATTAGGAAAAGATGCTATTGCTAAAAAATATACAGAAATGGCTAAAAATATGGCAGGTAAATGGATGAAATTGGCAGATGCAGGAGATCATTACGCACTTACATTTGATAATATGGACACTTGGAGTCAAAAATATAATTTAGTGTGGGATAAAGTTATAGGTCTTGATTTGTTTCCAGAATCGGTTTATAAAAAAGAAATAGCGTATTATTTGACCAAGCAAAATAAATATGGAATTCCGTTGGATAGTAGAGCAGATTATACTAAATCTGATTGGATTTTATGGACAGCAACTTTAAGTAATGATATGAAAACGTTTAAAGAATTGGCAGATCCTGTATATACCTATGCAAAAGAAACAAAAGATAGAGTTCCTATGAGCGATTGGTATTTTACTTCCAACGGTAATCAAAGAGGTTTTCAAGCCAGAAGTGTTGTAGGAGGATATTATATAAAGTTATTGAATGACAAATGGAAAAAATAAGTAGTTAGTATTGAGAATTAATAGCTCCTTTTAATCAGGAGTTGAAATAGTATGTAATTAATCCCGTATGCTTTATAGCTTACGGGATTTTCTTTTAGTTTAAAGATTGAAAAGTCCGAAGACCGAAGACGGGAGTCCGAAGCCTGAAGTCTGAAGTTCAGGAAACAAGAATATAGAGAAAAGATTATAGATTTTACGCTGTTATGGAGTTACGATGTTACACAATCACAACTTTACTTCTCTGAACCTTTGCCACTTTGAGTCAAAAAGTTAAGAAGTTAAGAAGTTATGGAGTTACGATGTTTTAGGAAACTTTTTACCTTCTGCATTCTGTCTCCCGACTTCGGACTTCCGTCTTTATTTCATTTCCTCATTTTCAAATCATCAAATTTATAACTCTGCCACTTTGAGTCAAAAAGTTAAGAAGTTATCGAGTTATGCTGTTACGATGTTACAATGACAAAAACTGCATACTGTAACTGCCAACTGAACACTTCGGTCTTTATTTCATTTCCTCATTTCCAAATTAGCACATTTATAACTTTGCCACTTTGAGTCAAAAAAGTTAAGAAGTTATGGAGTTACGATGTTACAATGAAAAAAAACTGCATATTGTAACTGCCAACTGAACACTTCGCTCTTTGGTCTTCGGACTTCCGTCTTCAATTCATTTCCTCATTTCCAAATTAGCACATTTATAACTTTGTCACTTTGAGTCAAAAAAGTTAAGAAGTTATCGGGTTATGTTGTTACGATGTTTTAGGAAAGTTTTTACCTTCTGCATTCTGTCTCCCGACTTCGGACTTCCGTCTTCATTTCATTTCCTCATTTTCAAATTAGCACATTTATAACTTTGCCACTTTGAGTCAAAAAAGTTAAGAAGTTATCGAGTTATGCTGTTACGATGTTACAATGACAAAAACTGCATACTGTAACTGCCAACTGAACACTTTGGTCTTCGGACTTCCGTCTTTATTTCATTTCCTTATTTTCAAATTAGCACATTTATAACTTTGCCACTTTGAGTCAAAAAGTTAAGAAGTTATCGAGTTATGTTGTTATAAAGAAAAAAAATTCCTACATACTACTGAATACAACGACTCCCTACTGTCTACTGTCTACTGAACACTGAACACTGAACACTGCTTTTTCGGTCTTTCAACTTCCGACTTCTCTTGTTACTTTAATAATTTTTTGCTACTTTAAATATTATATTAACAATATTATTCCTAATAAATTTGTAATACGTTAATTTCTAGAGTGTTTCATTTTTTACTTAATTTAAAAAACGTAACTAATTAAACTTATTTGTATGTTCAAAACCAAATTAATTAATTTTAACATTATTTTAACAAAATAAACATGAACAAAACTTCGGATATACTTTAAATTTAGAGTAGGAATCTTACTACTATTTTGTAGTCATTAAAAAATATATGTTGTATAATTATCAGTAGAAATAACGAATAATATGTATTAAGTTACTTATTTACATGTACTTGTGTGTGTTTACCATATACCGACCTAAACCAAAAACCAATGAAAATAACTACTACTTCAAATCTAACTATGGTGTTGATATTGCTTATTTTGTTTAAGCAATACAATTATTCCCAAACAAGAAATTTCTTCAATTTCATTCAGAATAAAATTAACAAATTTTTAACAAAACCGACTTAGATAGAACTTCGTATATACTACAAAGCCCAAGTAGGAATCTTACTACGATTTTAGTGATAATTCTAAAATTCATCTAAAAGAATTATCAGTAGAAATAATGAATAACATTTTATTAAGTATTGAATTAATTGGTGTTCCCTCAGATTTACGATAAACCAACGTAAACCATAAACCAATGAAAAAAAAACTACTACTTCAAAACTTATCTTGGGATGACTATCGGTTATTTTTTTACCAATACGCTTATTTCCAAACTAGAAATTTCATCACTTTTATTACGAGCAAAAGTCATTTAGATTTTTTAACAAAACCGACTTAAACGACGTTTTTTTAGCTGCTTAAAAGCTAGAGTAGAAATCTTGCTACAATTTTAATGACAATTTTTTAATTCATATTAAAAAATTGTCATTAGAAGCAGTGGATAACATTTTATTAAATGTATAAATTATTATTGGTGTTCCCTCAGATTTACGATAATCCAACGTAAACGTAAACCAATGAAAAAAACTACTATTTCAAAGCTTATCTTTGGGATGCTATTGCTTATTTTATTTAACCAATATGTCCATTCCCAAACAAGAAATTTCACCAATTCTATTACGAATCAAAGTAATGTAGACAATGCAACTAATGCAATTGATACAGATTTTTCAACAAATGCGTCCATATGGGCAAGTTCAGGATTACTTATAGGAATTGGAGCGTATTCTGGAAATTTGGAAGTTCAATTTCCTACAACTGTTCCAGCTAATACCACGTCATACGTAAAAATAGCTACCGATGACAATTTGTTACCAGCATTATTAGGAGGAAGTTTAGGCGGACTCTTATCGGATGTACTTGGGGTAGTGCTTATCGGAAACCAAGAATTTACGGTACAAGCGCTAAATGGAACCAATCCAATATTACAAGGTCGTTCAGAAATTGATAATGATTTTGCGGAGATAGACTTAGAATTGTAATTAATAGCCAAGGAGAATATTTTATTGCTATAACTCCCGCTCAAGCTTATAATAGGGTAAGACTTACCAATAGATTAGGGTCGCTTATAGGGTTGGGAAATACCAAAAGTTTAAGAATGTTTGAAACCTACTACGTTTCAAACCCATCAGTATGTGGAGATGCTGCTTTTACTTCGTTTGACGGTAGCGGGATTACATTAGACCTATTAAATCTCGGACAAGCAGGGGTGGTAAATCCAAGAAATGCTATTGATGATAATCCAGATAACTATTCAGAACTCAACTTAGGAATTCTGGGTGTTTTAGCGTCCATTCAACAATCTATTTACTTTGAAGGTTCTTCAAATAGTACCGATAGTTATAGCATAAAATTACAACTATCACCGGCACTTATTTCTGTAGGGGCTTTAGACAACATTAGAATTATTGCTAGTAATAAAGGAGAAGTAGTTCAAGATGTTGCGTTTTCAAGCTTATTAAATGTTGATTTACTCTCTTTAATTCAGCTTGAAGCAAATAAAAATCTTCCTTCAACCATTCCATTTAGTCCAGGTGTGCCAATAGATAGGGTAACGGTTAGATATACCTCTTTATTAAACGTTGAACTAGCACAAAGTTTAAATCTTTATGGAGTAACAAGAGCACCTGCTTTACCAACTATAGATGCGGCTTCTCTAGATAAAATGGTTTGTACAGGAAGTACTACAGATTTATTGGCAAACACAACACCAAATAATTTGGAGTTGAGATGGTATGATGCGCCATCAAATGGAAATCTACTTGGCACAGTAAATTCTGGAGAGACATTTACAACGCCAGCAATTACAGAAGATACAACTTTTTATGTAGCCGCAGCAACACCGGGTTGTGATACTGAATCTGCTAGGGTAGCTGTAGCTGTAACAGCTATAGAAAGACCTACCGCTGCAGCTATTTCTATAGTTGGCGCTGAAAATGATATTTGTGAGTCTAGTAATGTTATTTTAGTTCCTGCTAGTAGTATTGATGGAACTTATTCTTGGTATTTTGATGCCAATAAAACAGCACAAATAACAGACGGTTTAACACAAGGAACTGTAACCTATTCAATAGATAATGAAGGAAAACTCACCATAGCAGGACTAACAGCTACCGATACTCCTATTGATTATTTTGTAAGTATTACAGATCCAGACACTGGATGTAGTAATGCAAGTGGCGATTTAGCTACAGCAACTGTAAATGTAATTACTAATACATTAAATCCTACCATTACACTAGATGCTAATATTACTGCCGATGATGTAATTAATATTTCGGAGTCTCAAACCACCATTCCTATTTCTGGAAATGCTGGAGGCGATGCACAAGCTGGAGACATGGTAACACTTATTATTAATAAAATGGAATACACTGGAAATCTTGAAACAGATTTGAGTTTTAGTATTCCTGTAAATGGAAGTGATCTAATTGCAGATGCAGATTTAACCATTGAAGCTTTTGTAGAAACAGATAATGGTACATGTACAAGTAATGCTACCGATACAGAAACGTATACGTTGGATATTACATTACCAACAGTACCAACGGTTAATTCTCAACAAACAAATGATACCACTCCTATTATAACGGGTACGGCAGATTCTTCCGACGATTTAAGTATTGTAGTTAATGGAGTAACTTATACTGAAGCAGATGGGAATCTTGTAGATAATACCGATGATACTTGGTCTTTGCAAATTCCTGCTGGGAATGATTTACCAGAAGGGATTTATGATGTAGTAGTAACTGCTACAGATTCCGCAGGAAATATGGCTAATGATGCCACTACCAATGAACTTACTATAGACTTAACAGCTCCAGAGATACCAACAGTAACTCCATTAACAACTAATAGTAGTACCCCTACTATTTCTGGAACTGCTACCTCGGAAGACGAGCTTACTATTCTACTAAATGGAATTACTTATACGGAAGGCGATGGTAATCTTACCGATAATGCAAACGATACATGGACACTTGTAATTCCTGCTGCCAATGCCATTCCAGATGGAACGTATGATGTAGTTGCCACTGCAACAGATCTTGCAGGAAATATAGCTACAGATGCTACTACAGACGAGTTAATTATAAATGCTTTAGCTCCAAATGCTCCAACGGTAGACTTTTTAACAACTAATGATGCCACTCCTATACTAACAGGAACCGCAGAATCTATTTATGATTTATCGGTGGAAGTTAATGGGGTTATTTATTTAGAAGCCGATGTGGATTTAACCGATAATGGAGACGATACTTGGGCATTACAGATTCCAGATGCTAATTTAATCCCAGATGGAATGTATGATGTAAAAGCTGTTGTAAGCGATGGCGCTTTATCGGCTAATGATGGTACTATAAACGAACTTTCTATAGATACAACACCACCTGCAACGCCAACTGTAGCTACTCAAGCTACAAATGATACTACCCCATTAATTACTGGTACAGCAAGCTCGGAAGACGACTTAACCATTGATGTAAATGGAGTTGTTTATACGGAAGGGGATGGAAATTTAACCGACAATGGAGACGACACTTGGGCATTGCAAATCCCTGATGGGAATGCATTACCAGATGGAACGTATGATGTAGCTGCTACCGCTACAGATCAAGTTGGAAATGCCGCCACAGATGCTACGGTGGATGAATTAACTATAAGTACAAGTCTTCCAGCAGTGCCAACAGTAGATAAATTAATGACGGCAGATGCAACTCCAATAATTACAGGTACAGCAAGCTCTGGGGATGCGCTTACTGTAAAAATAAATGGAATTACGTATACGGAAGGGGATGGAAATTTAACCGATAATGGAGATGATACATGGGCATTACAAATTCCAGATGCAAATATCCTTCCAGATGGTTTTTATGATGTAGAAGCAGTTGTAACAGACCAATTTGGAAATACAAATTCAGATACAACAATTAATGAAGTAACTATAGACACTATGGTGCCTACAGTACCAACAGTGAATACTTTAATGACCAACGATTCTACTCCAACAATTACGGGTACTGCAGATTCTCAAGATCAATTAAGTGTTACTGTTAATGGAATTACGTATACGGAAGGCGATGGTAGACTGAGAGATAGCGGTACAAACTTATGGTCGCTTGCCATTCCTTCTGCAAACTCAATTCCAGATGGAGTTTATAATGTGTTAGCATCTGTTATGGATTTAGCAGGAAATACTTCTGTTGATGCCACTACAGACGAGTTAACTATTAATACGGAACTTCCTACCATGCCTACAGTAAATGAATTGGCAACAAACGATTCCACACCAACCATAACTGGTACAGCAGATTCTTCAGATAATCTTACTGTGGAAGTTAATGGTATTGTTTATACGGAAGGCGATGGGGATTTGGTAGACGATACAGATGATACTTGGACGCTTCAAATACCGCAAGCAAATGAGCTACCTGATGGAGTTTATGATGTTATGGCAACGGCTTCAGATGATGTAGGGAATACCTCTACAGACGCAACTACAGATGAATTGTCTATAGATACAGCTATTGTTGTGCCTGTTGTTCCTACGGTGAATAAATTAACTACAGATGATACGACACCAGTAATTACGGGTACTGCAACCGCTGCAGATGAGCTTACTGTTACTGTAAATGGTTTTACATATAGTGAAGGAGCAGGGAGTTTAGTAGATAATGGAGATGATACATGGACTTTACAAATTCCAACAAGTAATGTATTAACTCCTAATGTATACAATGTTATAGCTACCGCAGTGAATGCATCTGGTGGATCTTCTACAGATACCACTACTAATGAGTTATCTATCATAGTTGGGAATAACGATGAAGATCCTAATATCCCTACTATAAATGAAATAACTACTACAGATCCTACGCCAATTATAACTGGAACCGCAGATTCTGCAGATGATTTAGTAGTTGTTCTAGATGGAAATACGTACACAGAAGGCGATGGGAATCTTACCGATAATGGAGATGATACTTGGACGTTACAAGTGCCAGATGAGAATGCTTTAGCCGAAGGAGTTTATGATGTGCAAGCTACTGTTACTGATGGTGTAGGAAATACTGCAGATGATGTAACTACAGATGAGTTAACATTAAATTTTGATACTCCAACTGAGCCAACTGTAGATGAAATAGCTACTACAAATCCTACGCCAACTATAACTGGAACCGCAGATTCTGCAGATGATTTAGTAGTAATTCTAGATGGGAATACCTATACAGAAGGCGATGGTGATCTTACTGATGATGGAGACAACACCTGGACGTTACAAGTACCAGATGAGAATGCTTTAGCCGAAGGAGTTTATGATGTGCAAGCTACTGCTACAAATAGTTCAGGAAATTCAGTAAGCGATGCAACAACGGATGAGTTAACCATAGAAAGTCTTCCTGTATCGGATATCAACATTTTAAAAACAGTAAACAATATAAATCCGTTAGTGGGAGAAACCATAGAGTTTACCATTCTTATAACTAATAATGGAGAAACAGAATTTACTAATGTTAATATTGATGAAACTATAAATTCAGGATTTATATATAAAACTCATACTACAGATAGAGGTTACTACAATCCTTCAAATGGGGTTTGGGAAATAGATTTATTAGAGGCAAACCAGACAGCAACCTTAACACTTAGTGTTGAAGTAGTTCCTACTGGAGTTCATTCCAATGTAGCATCAATTAGAACTACTACGCCTATAGATGATAATACTGATAATAATACTTCAGAAGTAATTATCGAACTGAGTTGTTTGACTGTTTTTAATGAATTTACACCTAATAACGATGGTTATAACGATTATTTCAGAATAGAATGTATTGAGAAATACCCAACTAACGAACTGAGAGTTTTTAATCGTAACGGAAACAAAGTTTATGAAACCGTTGGATATTCAAACAATTGGGATGGAACCGCAAATGTTAACGGTGCTGTAGATAAGGGTAAAAAACTTCCTGCAGGGGTATACTTTTATTCCCTTAAAATAGATGAATTGGGAGAAGATAAATCAGGATGGTTATACATCGCAAAATAAACCAAAAACCTCAAAACAAAATTTCATGAAAAATTCAATTCAATATAAATTAATTTTTATAACGCTCTTAGGCTTTTTAATAACGGAAAAAGCAACTGCGCAGCAACAACCACAGTATACGCAATATATGTATAATACGCTCGTATTAAACTCTGGTTATGTTGCCGATAATAGGCTAGAGGTAGGGTTACTTCATCGTTCTCAATGGGTTGGGCTCGATGGAGCTCCTTCTACACAGTCCTTAACGGTAGGTGGAAAAGTAGGACAGCGTATAGGTGTTGGACTTACTATGGTTAACGATAATATTGGACCATCTAACGAACTGGATATAAACGGAGTATTTTCATATAATATTCCTATTAGTTACAACGCTCGTTTATCCTTTGGGATGAATGCTGGGTTGGATATATTAAACGTGGATTGGTCTGAAGGAAAATATGCCAATACTCAAGATCCAATTCTTTCTAATAATGTAAATAATATAAGACCTATTATTGGAGCTGGTGCTTATTTATATAGTGATAAGTGGTATGTGGGACTTTCTACTCCTAATTTTATAAAAACCGAAACATATAATGACGATGAAGAACTTGTAATCGACCAAACAACGCAGTTTTATTTGATGGGAGGTTATGTTTTTCAGGTAAGTAGCGATGTAAAACTTAAACCATCTACATTGCTTAAATATAGTGAAGGAACTCCAATAACAGTAGATTTATCATTAAATGCGCTTATCCAAGATAAATTTAGTGTTGGTGCAGCGTATCGATTTAATGATTCAATGAGTGCTATGCTTGGTTTTCAGATATCAAGAAGCTTTTTTGCGGGCTATGCGTTTGATTATGCAACCACAGAGCTTAATAAATATAATGATGGTTCACACGAAATTATATTAAAATATACCTTACCAGACTCGAATAGAAGAGCTAAATCACCTAGATTTTTCTAACCAAAACCAACTACTATTATGAAAAAAATACTAATCTTTATCGCTTTCCTTTCCTTTGGAATGTATGCCCAGAATAATACATGGAAAGCAGACAAGCTTTATGCTGAATATCATTATGAAGCAGCAGCAAATCAATATAAAAAAATTATAGACAGGAGTACTACCTTAAATCCGGGTGCATTGGAACGCTTGGCAAATAGCTATTTTAATATTGCCGACTACCAAAATGCGTATGTATGGTATGATAAACTTTATAATTTAAATAACGAACGGATGAAGGAAAGTACTTTTATAAAGTATCTACAGTCTGCAAAATCCAGTAGAGATTATGAAAAAGCAAACCGTCTTATTCAAGATTATTATGCCGATGATTACAGTAGAATTGAAACAATAACCATTCAGAAAAGAAATCTTGACGAAATAAAAGTATCAGATTCTCTTTACAAGATTCAGAATGTGGCTATTAACTCCAAGATGTCAGATTTTGCTCCGATATATTATAAAGATTATATTGTTTTCTCATCCACCAGAGATACAAGTGTTACAAAGGATAAATTATATCCATGGAATAATCAGCCGTATTTGGATCTTTATATTGCTGAAAAAAACAAGGAAAATGGAGAACTGAAAGACGCAAAAAAGTTCAGTTTAAAATCAAAATCCAATTTCCATGATGCTACACCATGTTTTAGTAAAGATGGAAAGTTTGTTTATTTTACTAGAAATTATAGTGCTAATAAAAAGCTAAAAACTAATAAAGAAGGAGTTTCAAATTTTGAAATTGTTAGAGGGTATATTAATGGAGATAATATTACCAATATTGAAACGCTAAGCTTTAATAGTATGAAATATTCTTGTGGGCATCCTGCAATTTCTCCAGATGGGAAGTATTTGTATTTTGTATCTGATATGCCTGGTGGTTATGGAGCGTCTGATATTTACTACACTGAAATTTTTGAAGATGGAAAAACAAATACTCCAATAAACCTAGGGCCAACTATTAATACCCCAGGAAGAGAAATGTTTCCTTTTGTTACAGATAGTACGTTGTATTTCTCATCAGATGCGCATTATGGGCTAGGAGGGTTAGATATTTTTGAGAGTAAGATTAAAGGAAAAAACAGCTATGAGATTCCGTTAAATTTAGGCGGGAGTTTAAACAGCAATATGGACGATTTTAGTTTGATTTATAACCCTACCAATCGTACAGGTTATTTTGCTTCTAATAGAAGTTTAGGAAAAGGAGATGATGATATTTATTACTTCAGAAAAAAAGAACCTTTACTATTTCAAACTTTTTCAGGGCATGTATATGATGAAAAAACAAAAGAGCCACTTGAAGGAGTTTCTGTAGAAGTTAAAGATATTCTTAATGATGCTGTTACACAAACTATACAAACAGGAGATAGTGGATATTATGAACTAGAACTTCCATTTAAAATGGAACAACAGTTAACATTTTCTAAACCAGATTATACATCAGAAAAAATATATGCAAAGACTACAGAAGATCCTAAAGTAGCGCTAAGAGGGAATGATGTATACCTAACTTCTTTAAAAAGTTTAACGGTTAAAGAGGGCAACGATTTAAAAATAGATGTAGATCCTATATTCTTTGAGTATAACAAAGCCGATATTACCCCACAAGCACAAGTAGCACTAGAAAAAGTGTTATATGTTATGAAAGAATTTCCAACGCTTCATATCATGATAGAATCTCACACCGATTCTAGGGGTTCCGATAGTTATAATATGAGCCTTTCAAATTCTAGAGCAGAGCATACAAAACGTTACATTATTGCAAACGGAATTGAAGCAAATAGAATTGAAGGTGCTAGAGGGTTTGGAGAGAGTAAATTAAAAAATAAATGCTCAAATGGGGTAAGTTGCAGTGAGGAAGAACATTCCTTAAACCGAAGGTCCAATTTTATCATAGTTGAGAATAAACCAGACTTTTAAATCCTCTAAAATATAGAAAGTGACTGTCTAAAAAAGCATGTTTTTATGACAGTCACTTTTTTTTAATCACTTATCCTAAGAGTGAAATGCATATGTGCTTTAGATAATAATACGAATGTTATAATAATTTCAGAACTTCATTTTCATTCTTTATAAGGTATAAACTAGGAGTTCTATTTTTAAGAATATTTTCGAACAACTTCTGATAAATATGTTGCATACTCCCCAATTTTCTTTCTCGTTTTTTAATTATATAAAATCTAAAATACGTCGAATCTCTTTTGTAATGAAGTATATTCGCCAAAAATAGGTTTAATTGAAAGACAACTAGCCATCGTAAAATTCTTACGAATTTTTACGATAGTATTGATTTTGTTTACTAAATTAGTCGCCAGAACCAAAGTAATAAACCACACCTGAATTATTATATAAAAACGATTAAATTTTTTAATAAAAAGAAGATTAATATTATATAAAATCGGGTTATGAACATATATAGTCAACGCATTGTATAATCTATTGCGTTATCATCAAATGTATATTACACTATTCATTTGGATGCTTGTAATATATTCATCAAACGTATATGGGCAAAGGGTTTATGCTACTACACAACAAAATAGCCATTCACTTTCTGCGAGTATAAGTAATGAGAACAGGGCAATAGATGCAGATTACGCCAACTACTCTACACTAAATATTGGAGTGGGCATTGGTGGACTTTTTTTTGCGCAACAAAATCTTCAGTTTACGGGGGTTCTTCGCCCAAGACCTACCTCTCCTATTATTATAAAGTTTGGATCTACTATAATGCTTTCAGAGCTGACAGACGAAATAGCTATTCAGCGTACCAATGGAGGGATTAATGGAACAGTAGGAACCGCCTATACAAGTACTCCATTGGCAGCCCTCATTACCACAAATGGTGGCGCTAACGCAACAGAAGTTTCAATACCAATTCCTGGATCTAGTGAAGAAAGTGATGGTTTGCGTTTAAGGTTAAGTACTTCTTCACGATTTTCAATATCTGCTAGGCTTTATTACGCTTTTTTCATAGCACCTCCTATTCTTGTAAATACCAGTATCGCTATTTGTGAGGGAGAAATAGGAGCTGTAGGAATAAATAATTTTCAACCCAACTATACCTGTAAATTATATGATTCTCTTACAGGTGGAAATCTTGTAGGAAGTAGTACTAGTCAAGTTATTTCTTTTAACGCTGCAAATTTGACGAGTGGGAATTATTATGTAGTAGCTGTTGAAACTGCCACCAATTTTTCATCATCTAGAACTCTTATTCAGATAACAAAATATTTAAAACCAGGGAATCCAGCTATAGAAATCAATATAAATCAGAATTAAATAATTAAGCATTAATCTAAAATGTAAAAAAATGAAAACGTTCAACAAAATTTTATTTACAACTCTTTTGGGAATAGGGTTATTAACCTCATTTCAGAGTTATGCGCAAACTGCGCCAAATCCACAAGCGTCTATTTCAACACCTACACATCTGGATGTTGGAACAATTAATAGTGATGCTACCACCGTAACAGTTATTAATGACGCTGTATTATTTTACAACCCTGCTACAAGTGGCCCTTCAATTACACTAACTGCTAGTTTAGATGATGGAAATGGGAATGTATTCAACTCTTATCAATGGTATTTAGTATTGCAAAATGGGACTGAGAATATAGTATCTGGCCAAACAACTGCAAATTTATCTTTAGCACAGCTTGCTCCTGGATATCATAAATATAGAGTATATGGTTTGGTAAATAATGAAGGAGGAACCGTTATTTGTCAATCCGAAGAATATCAGGATTTAATCCTTTTTGTATTATCGCCTTTAGATATTACTACTACTGTAACTTTAAATGATAATCCGCAAGAGTATTGCGCAAACAATGTGTTTGACACCCCTACAAATCTTTCAGTAACCAATATTACAGCAGATTATAGTGCAAATACAAACGGGTATAGCAATCCTTTAGGGAGTAATTTTGAAGTTAGCTATAATTGGTATGCAGTTTTAGAAGGAGGAACAGCTAATCCAATTAATCTTGAAACCGCTGTAAATAACTATAATATTTCTATAACAGACCCTGGAACCTATACTTTTTATGTGGAAGTTAAGTATGTGGTAAAAACAGATGATGGCACAAGAAGTTATATAACCTATGTTGGAAATATTAAAGATTCTACAGGGGATCCATTTGAAATTACTATAACAGCTGTTCCAGGAGCTCCAACTATTTCAATTGGTAACATTACCAATTAAGAGAGTTCCATAAATTAAAATTTGATTTTGCTATTGTTTTACAATGAATTAATTTATGCAAACTCCTTATTCGTTATATTATTTCAGAATATATCTGGGGATGCTAGTGGTTATTGCAAGTTTTTTTGAGAAAGCGTATGCGCAAGCAGAAAATGAACAAATAACTATTAGTCCTGGAGAATCTGTGCAATTAAATGCTTTTTCAGAAGGCGCTACTTATTATGTATGGTTACGAAATAATGAAGTTATTGAGAATGCAACAAATAGTGTTTATTCAGTAACAAAAGAAGGGATTTATAAGGCTATAGCGTATAACGATTATAACTGTGGGTCGGAGCTGTCAAATAATATTGAAGTTAGGTATAGCAAAACTTCAGAAGAGTTTACAGCGCTTCATTTTTGTGAGAAGGCAAAACCAACTATTATGGAGTTGGATATTGGATTAAATGACTTGATTTGGTATTCAACTAAAGAGCGGAATGTAAGTTTACCTGCAACCACACTTTTGGAAGATGGTAAAATGTATTATGCTTCAAGTCTGAGTTCAGAAGTTAGCTATGCTGTTGAGGTATTTATGGATGCCTGTATAGACATAGCAATACAGAAAGAAGTAGATAAAGTAAAAGTTCCTTATGAAACTATTGTAAACTTTACTATTTCAGTTTTTAATACAACCAATATTCCAGCAATAAATGTTATAGTTAAGGAAGAATTACCATCTGGTTATATTTATCAAGAACATCAATCTAGTGCGGGAATTTATAAGGTTGCAGAAGGTATTTGGAGTATCCCAAAATTAGCATCCAAGGCACAAGAAAATTTAAAGATAAAAGTGAAGGTTGCTAATAAAGGCGATTATCTGAACCAAGTAAGCTTAGTTTATTCAGAACCAGAAGATTTTGAAATACAAAACAATGTTTCAACTGCTTCTGTAAATCCGTTAGGCATAATAGTACATGATATTTTTACTCCCAATAATGATGGAATGAACGATACTTTTGTAATTGATTCTATAGATAACTATCCAGAAAATGTACTTAAAATTTATAACAGATATGGGACGTTAGTATATCATAAAAAAACGTACGATAATAGCTGGGATGGATTTATTAATGTAAATGGAATGCTTAATAAAAACGAACGTCTGCCTCCAGGAGTATATTTTTATAATTTAGCTTTAGGAAGCGATACTGAACCAATAATAGGTTGGATTTTTATAGGATATTAAGAGCTTCATTTTTTTCTAAGAGTATTTATAAACTGTTATTCATTAATTTTTAAGGATATTGATTGTCGATAAATTTTAAGGAGTTTCCTCAACTAATTAATACAATGATTATATATATGATATATGTCATAAGAGGAGGTAGAATAGATGTATAGTTTTGGCATTAGTATTGATTTTATAAGAACTAAATAAATTTATGAAGGTTAAAAACTATAAAATTCAGTATATTTATTTGTAAATAATTGATATAAAGCGTATTAAATAATAAAGAAAAGTATTATGATTATTAGAAAAATAGTATTAGCTGTATTTGCTACAGCAATGATTGTGGCTTGTGGCGATAAAAAAGGAGAAAAAAACAGTAGTGAAAGTGAGTTTACTAGGGTTGGAGAACCAGAGAATATGGAAGTAGAAGTGGTTGAAAATTATTTTCCAAAGAAAGAAATTACACCAAATGTAATTCAATTTTATACTATTGACAATGAAAAAGAATTTAATCAAAAATTTGGGGTAGCTAAAACCATGAATAATAAAGTAACTCCAATTGATTTTAGTAAGAATAGAGTAGGGGTTATTATTTTACCAGAAACCAATAAAAAAACAACTATAGAAATTGAGGATACAGAAAGAATAGGTTCTGGAGCTGTTATTGAATATGAAATTACAGAAGGCGAAGAACAATCGTTTAGTACAACTCCAGCTCTTATATTTAAGCTTCCAGGAGATAACCGTTTAAAAACAATCGAATTTAAAGCGGGGAAAGAAGTTAATGTTATTGGGGTTTCCGAAAAATAATCAAATCATTTATATAAATAAAATAAGGCTGTCTAGATATTTAGGCAGCTTTTTTGTTGTTTAAAGAATATGCTTTAATCCCGCATTGTGGGTTTTATTCCCAGAGCCTGTCCTGAGTATCTTGAAAAGTTCTACGTCGAAATGGATTAAATTATTTTCCTTTGAATACCTCCTAGGCTCACCTTGAGTTAGTTTATTGTGATATATATTTTTATTTTTTTAAATGAATATGGTTGTATGGTGGGTATTTTTAGACAAATTTAGTTTTCGTTTAAATCAATTTAGTAAGTTTTACTATATTTAATCCAAATGAGTAAACCATCCTATTATAATTAATTATGAACAGAAGAAAATTTATCAAACAAACTGGACTTGTAACAGCTGGGGTATATACCTTGAGCACTTCAAATTTAATGGCAAGTATTGTAAATAATAAATCCATTAATCCATTTGGAGTGCAGCTATATAGCGTTAGAGATGTATTGCCAGATGACCCAAGAGGAGTAATGACCAAATTGGCAAAAATGGGGTATAAACAGTTTGAAAGTTACAGTGGAGAAAAAGGATTTTTATGGGGACTTTCTCCAAAAGAAATGAAGGTTTTTTTAGGAGATATTGGGGTTGATATGGTGAGTACCCATTTTAATTATCTTGATGTGGTTAACAATTCAGATACATTAAAAATGAATATAGAAATGGCCAAAGGTGCTGGTCTAAAATATATGCTTTGCCCATATCTTGGTCCTCAAAAAAGTTGGGATGAGTGGAAGCAAGTTGCAGATAACCTTAATAAAGTAGGGGAAGAGGTTAGTAAAGCTGGATTAAAATTTGGATACCATAATCATGATTATTCGTTCAAACCTTTAGAAGGAAAACTTCCTCAAGATTATCTAATTGAAAATACAGATCCAAACTACGTAATGTTTGAATTAGACCTTTGTTGGATTGATGTAGCGGGTGTAGATACAGAAGATCATTTAAAAAAATATGGCGATCGTTATGAATTATGTCACATTAAAGATTATACAATCAAAGACGGGAAACCGTTGCAAAACGATTTAGGAAAAGGTACTGTAAATATTAAAGACACTTTAAACGCTGCCTTAAAAAGTAATATTAAATACTATATAGTAGAACAAGAAGAATATCCAAACTCTTCATTAGAGAGTTTAGAATATGATGCTAAATATATGGAACTTCTTAGTCTGTAGGAGTATCAAAAATTTTATCTTAAAAAAAATGGCTGTATAAGAAAGTACCTAAGCTGTATGTGTTATCTAACTTATATTGTTATAGGCGCATGTTTTGTCGTCAAAAACTGGGATTGTCTTGTTGTCAAACCGAGCTTGTTTTGTTTTTAAATTTGGCTTGTCCTGTTTTCAAACTGATTTTTCTTTTTGTAAGCTGAGCTTGTTTTGTTTTCAAATTGGGCTTGTCCTGTTGTCAAACTGAGCTTGTCTTGTTTTCAAACTAATTTTTTCTTTTTGTAAGCTGAGCTTGTCTTGTTTTCAAATTGGGCTTGTCCTGTTGTCAAACTGAGCTTGTCGAAGTTTAGCTACTAACTCTCAATAAAATCCTTCGACAAGTTCGACAACTACAAATTACTCTTTAAACGACCACTTTTTCTTGATTTTAAACCCTTATATTCAGGTATTTCTTTCCAATAGCTATAATTCTTTCTTACAGCAAATTACCTTATTTCTTTCAGTATAAAATAAAACATCTATTACAACTAATAGGCAGCATTTCTATTAGGAGTCATTAATGTCCGTAAGAAATACAAGAACGCTTTGCTGTAAGAAAAAACAAAGACTAAATATTAACTATCATAAAATAAGTAGTTTAAATAAATAACATTCCTACAATCTTCTTTTTATTCATTTTTATTAATAGCAAGTGGCTATTTTGAAAACCTCATTTAAACCTAGATATAAGTAGCGTCCAATAAATTTCGTTAACCTTTATCGCACAACAATAATTAGGAATTAATTATTCATCATAAATAAGGTTCGTACACATTATAAATGTTAAAATAACACTTTTTTAATTATTTCTATTGTTTTTTTAAAAGTAAATTATACATTTACAAAACCTACGATGTTAAATTTCTGTTATATTAAAAAATTCAATCGATTGAATTTGAGGTATAATCGAATAAACGTTAAATAATTATTAATAAACTAACTAAGAAATGAAAACAAAAAAAACTAACAAAAGTTATTTCTTTTGCTGTTTTCTCTATTTACTAATAGGGATAACCTCTATAACAGCAGCAGAAAGGAATTCTAATCTAATGCAAACTCCAATTAGTGGAACTGTAACTTCTGGTACCGATAATGCCCCATTGCCTGGGGTTAGTGTGGTAGTAAAAGGAACCAATAATGGAGTTGTAACCGATTTTGATGGATTCTATGAATTGAGTGGGGTAGCACCAGATGCAATTTTAGAATTTTCTTACATAGGTTTTAAAACACAATCTATTTCGGTAAATGGAAAAACAACTTTAAATGTAACATTAGAGGAAGATTTAGCACAATTAGACGAAGTAGTTGTAGTAGGTTACGGAACCCAAAAACGTTCCGATGTAACTGGATCTGTTTCTTCGGTTCCAGAAGATAGGCTTGAAAATCTTCCTGTTACTAACGTTACTCAAGCTATCCAAGGTACAACAGCAGGACTTAATATTACAGAAGGTTCTTCGGTTCCAGGAAGTACTGGTTCCATACAAATTAGAGGGGTTAACTCCATTAACGCCAATACGAGTCCGTTTATAGTAGTAGATGGAACTCCATTTTATGGCTCGATGAACGATATTAATACCCGAGATATTAAATCTATAGAAATTTTAAAAGATGCATCTGCAGTGGCTATTTATGGTACACGTGGTTCTAATGGGGTTATTTTAATAACAACCAAAAGAGGGGTAACTGGGAAACCAACCATTAATTATTCTGTTTACACAGGACTGGAGAGTATCTCTCATGTTTTACTGGACTTGCTATATTTGACTGGACAGTAAGAAAGGAGTTTATATATTTATAAACTTTAAAAAAATAATAATGTCAAAAGCACGAAATTTTTACACCAAAGAATTTAAACAAAAAGCTGTAGAGCTTAGTTATGCTAAA
>NZ_JBSXNL010000034.1:0-72832 GCF_056857615.1 Galbibacter sp. L-19 | reverse complement strand
ATGCTAAATCTTTTGAGGGATTCAAAAACAGAATATTATCTAAGATTACGGCTATGACGGTCATTCAATATATAAACATATTTGAATTCAACAGAAATATCAATAACCTAAAAATCAATATTGCCTAAATGCACAACGGGTCTTAACTTTCTTGTTGCATACATTCAAAAAATACAAACGCATGTTTAGAAATCTTATTTTATTAATTATAATTCTTATTTCCTCAGAAGAGCAATTAATAGGGCAGGAAAATAGTATTTACATCAAGGCTGGCTTATTATATGATAGTAAAGAAAATAAGTTGGTAAAGAACAAGCTTATACATATTCGAGGAACAAAAATTATATCAGTCAGTGAATTTGAATCTTTACCTAAAAATAGCCAAGCCATTGATTTAACTGGGTATACTGTTCTTCCGGGGTTAATTGATGCACATACACATGTCCTTTTTTCTCAAGATGCCAACGAAGATTTTTCAGAACATAGCATACAATCTCTAACTATGGAAAGTGATGCGTTAAGAGTACTTCGGGGTTCTAAAAGAGCTAGAAGCTATTTAGACCAAGGAATAACGAGTATTAAAGATTTAGGAAATTCAGGATTATATCTTGACGTAGCCCTTCGTGATGCCATTAACGAAGGAACAGTTGAAGGCCCACGTATTTTTGCTACTGGACCTATTTTGGCCGCAAATGGTGGACAAATTTATAATGTACTACCTGAACACCAAAATATAATCGATTTAGAATATCGAATAATATCTAGTCCTGTAGATGCAAGAAATGCTGTCCGTGAACATGTGAATCAAAATGTTGATTTAATTAAAATATGTGCCGATAATCTTCCAAATAAAACATTTTTAACAACAGATGAAATAAAAGCTATTGTTCAAACAGCACACTCATATAATTTAAAGGTAACAGCTCATTGTGTTACAAACCAATCTGCGTGGAATGCAGTCGAGGCGGGTGTTGATGGTATTGAGCATGGGTTCAATCTAGCTGATAGCACATTAACTAAAATGGCAGAAAAACAAGTTTATATGGTGCCAACAGAAAACAGTAAAGATTATATGAATACTTATGTTAAACTTGCTGGTTATAATGCGAATGAAACTGAGTGGATTGATACGTATCTAAACAAAATGAAGGATAGGCTAAAAAAGGCTATTGATAAGGGAGTCCCAATAGTAGCAGGGTCTGATAATTATACAGATATAAAAGTATCTAGAGGAGAATCGTCTACTGATATGTTTCGGTATTATTTCGAAGCTGGAATGAAACCATTAGATATATTACAATCTAGTACATACATTTCTGCTTTTCATTTAAATAAAGAGAATGACATTGGCTATATAAATCCTCAAGCTAATGCGGATATTATAGCTGTAAAAGGAGACATTATTAATGATTTTATTTCTACAATAGAAAATGTTGAATTTATAATGAAAGATGGGAAGATTTATGAAAATACAACTGATTAAGATGTAATTTGAAGTGAAAAAACTATGCAAACATCAACTATATCAAATACAAACTACCGTGCTAAAAAATAGTAATTACATAAAAATAAACTAATTGCTATACGAAAAGGAAAGTATTTTTAAAATCCCGCACTTGCCATAGTCGTGAGTCTAAATGAATAATTAAACCCTCTATGAAGGATTAAAAATCTATAATATTTTGAAATGACAAAAACCATTCACATAAAAAACATGGTATGTAACCGATGCAAAACCGTTCTTAAACAAGAGCTGGAAGCTATTGGTGTTGAAATTATCAATGTAGAATTGGGGAAAGTAACCTTCAAAATAAACTCAGAAATAAGTCTTTCTACCATTAAAAAAATTGTAGATACCAATGGATTTGAAGTTATTTTAGACGATAATGAACTCATTCTTGAAGAGATAAAAATAGCATTGATCTTACTCTTAGATAAATCTAATGATGAAAGTTTATCTTCTTATTTAACCCAAAAAATTGGAAGGGAATATTCTAGTTTGAGTAAATTATTCAGTAAAAAAGAAGGTATTACTATTGAAAAATATTTTATCAATCTAAAAGTTGAAAAAGCCAAGGAATTCATACAAATGGGAAACCTTAACTTCTCGGAAATTGCTTACAGTTTAGGTTATAAAAACAGTAGCCATTTAGCACAGCAATTTAAAACAATAACTGGAATGTCTATGAGCGACTATAAAAATATAAAAAACTGGGAAAGAAAGCCTTTTGACCAAATAATATAAATATCTCCCATAATTATAATAAGTGCTTTTTTAAGTTAAGCTTAATTTTATATCATAAAAATGGTTTAAAATGAAACATACATATAACATACAAGGAATGAGTTGCAATGGTTGTAAAAACCACGTTGAAAAAACATTAGCTTCTGTAAAAGGAGTTGATGGAGCATATGTGGATTTAGAAAATGCAACTGCAGAAATAGAAATGCAATCTCATATTCCTATTGAAGAGTTTCAGGAGGCACTTAAAAAAGATGGTGGAAGTTATAGCATTACTACAGAAGAAAAAAGATCCTGCTGTAGTTCTCATTCTCAAAAAAAGGTAGAAAAAGGACAAGGGACGGGTATTTTTTATTGTCCGATGCATTGCGAAGGGGATAAAACTTACAATAAACCAGGAGACTGCCCTGTTTGCGGGATGGATTTAGTAGAAGAGCAAAGTATAAATACTTCACAAAATACTACTTATACCTGCCCTATGCATCCTGAGGTTGAAAAAGATGAGCCAGGAGACTGCCCTATTTGTGGCATGGATTTAGTTCCTAAAACTCCCGATTTATCTTCAGAAGAGAAAAACTACCTATCTCTAAAACGAAAATTTTGGATAGCACTCGGATTTACACTTCCCATTTTTCTAATTGCAATGTCGGAAATGCTCTCCAACAATCCGCTATATAATATGATGTCTCTTAAATATTGGAATTGGGTCCAATTTGCACTTTCTATTCCTGTAGTATTTTGGGCTACTTGGATGTTCTTTGAACGCGCTTATAAATCTGTAAAAACATGGAACTTAAACATGTTTACACTCATTGGTATTGGAGCGGGAGTAGCTTGGTTGTTTAGTATTATTGGATTGTTATTTCCAGATTTTTTTCCTCCACAATTTAAAACTGAAAGTGGAATTGTCCATGTCTATTTTGAATCGGCCACCGTTATTTTAACTTTAGTATTATTCGGACAATTATTGGAGGCTCGCGCGCACAGTAAAACAAATTCTGCAGTGAAAGAATTATTAAAGTTAGCTCCCAATAAAGCAATTCGAGTAAAAGATGGAAAGGAAGAGGAAATTGCTATTGATAAAATTGTTTTAGACGATGTTTTACGGGTAAAACCAGGAGATAAAATTCCAGTTGATGGAATAATTACAGAAGGAGAAACAAGTATTGATGAATCCATGATTACAGGAGAACCTATTCCTGTTTCAAAAACAGAAGGCGATTTGGTTAACAGCGGAACCATTAATGGAAATCAATCCTTTTTGATGAAAGCCGAGAAAGTTGGCAATGAAACCTTGCTTTCTCAAATCATAACCATGGTTAATAATGCGAGTCGTAGTAAAGCTCCTATTCAGAAATTAGCCGACAAAATATCCTCTTATTTTGTTCCCATTGTAGTTGGAATTGCTGTCATTACTTTCATTGTTTGGGCCATTTTGGGACCTGCACCAGCGTATGTTTATGCTTTAATAAATGCTATTGCAGTATTAATTATTGCTTGTCCGTGTGCATTAGGTTTAGCAACTCCAATGTCTGTTATGGTAGGAGTAGGTAAAGGTGCGCAATCTGGGGTATTGATTAAAAGTGCTGAAGCCTTAGAGACTATGGCAAAAGTTGACACCTTAATTATTGATAAAACTGGAACTATTACCGAAGGAAAACCTACAGTAGAAAAAATAGTTGTTTTAGATGATGGAACTACAGAGGATGAGGCTTTAAAATATATCATCTCGGTAAACAATAATAGTGAACATACATTAGCAGAAGCAACCCTAAAATACGGAAAAGAAAAAGGTATAAAACCTGAAAATGCTCATAATTTTAATGCTGTTACTGGAAAAGGTGTTGAAGCAACTATAGATGGTAAAAAAATAAGTTTAGGAAACAATAAACTTATGGAAAGTATTGACACCTCCCTAACGGAAGAAGTTAAAAATGAAGCAACTACCTACCAAAAGCAAGGAAAAACAGTTTCTTATTTAGCCATTGATAAAAAAGTAATTGGTTTTGTGGTAATTGCCGATAAGATTAAAGAAACTAGTAAAAAAGCAATTCAAGAGCTTCAAAAAAGTGGAATTGCAGTAATTATGCTTACTGGCGATAATAATAATACCGCAAAAGCTGTAGCAGAAGAACTCAATTTAACCGATTATAAAGCACAAATGCTTCCAGAAAACAAACAGGAAGAGGTAAAACATTTACAAAGCAAAGGAAAAATTGTTGCGATGGCTGGAGATGGTATAAACGATGCCCCTGCCTTAGCACAAAGTAATGTAGGAATTGCTATGGGAACAGGTACCGATGTTGCCATAGAGAGTGCCTCCATAACACTTGTAAAAGGCGATTTACATGGAATTGTAAAGGCAAGAATATTGAGCCACAAAGTCATGAAAAACATACGTCAGAATTTATTTTTTGCTCTTATTTACAACACCATTGGAATTCCAATTGCTGCTGGGGTTTTATTTCCAGTATTCGGTTTATTGTTATCTCCAATGATTGCCGCTTTAGCAATGAGTTTTAGTTCTGTGTCGGTTATAGCAAATGCTTTAAGGCTAAGAAGTGCTGATGTTAGTTGAGAGCCTGAAGATTGGAAGATTGGAAGATTGGAAGATTGTAAAGATTGAATGATTGAAAGATTGAAAGATTGAAAGATTGAAAGATTGAAAGATTGAATGATTGAATGATTGAATGATTGAATGATTGTAAAGTTTGTAAAGTTTGTAAAGTTTGTAAAGTGAAAAAGTAAAAAGTTAATGAGTTAAAGGAAAGAAGTTAGAAGATTAAAAGATTGAATGATTGAAAGATTTGAAGATTTGAAGATTTGAAATATGTACTTTAATTTACTCATTTTCAAATTAGCAAATTTATAACTTTGACCCTTTGACCCTTTGACCCTTTGACCCTTTGACCCTTAAAGTAAAAAATGAATCTATACTAATATGAAAAAAAATAATATATACGTCATAATTGCAGCGCTGGTTGGCTTAGGATTAGGATATCTTTTCTTCGGAAGCTCAACAACATCAACTTCTGAGGATGATAATAAACATACCCACGCAACTGCAGATGAGTTATGGACATGCTCCATGCATCCGCAGATACTTAAAAACGAACCGGGCGACTGTCCCATTTGCGGGATGGAACTAATTCCAGCATCAGGAGAGAATGATTCTACAGACACTAATCAGTTTAAAATGACTGAAAATGCCATGGCATTGGCAAACATTCAAACAAGTATTGTAGGGAATTCAACTGTAGGGAATTCAGTAGTAAAACTTTCAGGAAAAATCAAACCTAACGAAGATAAAACTTATACGCAATCGGCGCACTTTAACGGAAGGATTGAAAAACTTTATATAAAGTCGTTAGGAGAAACTGTACAAAAAGGGCAGCCTATTGCTGTGGTATATTCTCCAGAATTGGTAAGTGCTCAACAAGAACTAATTACTGCTTCTAAAATGCAAAACTCGCAACCAAAGTTATATGAAGCTGTAAAGAATAAGTTTATGAATTGGATGATTCCAGAAAAAGAAATCAACGATATTATAAATTCTGGAAAAGCTAAATCAAGATTTACAATCTATGCGCATATATCTGGGGTTGTAACAAGTTTAGATGTTTCTGAAGGCGGACATATGATGGATGGAAAACCTATATTCCAAACTGCCGATCTACAAACTGTTTGGGCTGTATTTGATGCTTATGAAAAACAAATTCCGATACTAAAAGTAGGGCAAGAAATTAATATTACCTCCAATTCTTATCCAAATAAAATCCTTACAGAAAACATAACATATATAGATCCTATATTAAATACAGAAACTCGTACTGTTGAAATTCGAACTGTATTAAATAATAAAGATAATCTACTTAAACCAGGAATGTTTGTAGAAGGCGAGATAGCAAATACAGACAAAACTATCGGCTCCCAATTAAATATCCCTACTACTTCGGTAATGTGGACAGGAAAACGATCTGTAGTATATGTAAAACAAGCTGGAGAAACTCCAATTTTTGAAATGCGAGAAATTGAAATTGGAGCAAATAATGGAACCTCTTATACCGTTATAAGCGGTCTAAAAAATGGAGAAGAAATTGTTACTAATGGAACTTTTACAGTTGATGCAGCGGCACAATTACAAGGGAAACCTTCCATGATGAAACCATAAGTTTTAATAACTTTATTGAGCATAAAAAAAGTCCAGCTACAAATTGTAACTGGACTTTTTTAAAATTTTTATTTGCAGATTATTTACTTGCAAAAAGTTCTACATCTCCTTTTGTAACTTCTTTTCCTCCTAAAATAATTAAGCGTTCTACCACATTTCTTAACTCTCTAATATTTCCAGTCCAATCATACTCCTGGAGTAGTTTAATGGCGTCTTTAGAAAATGCTTTTTGAGCATTTCCTTGCTCTGTTGCTATTTTATTAGCAAAATGTTCTATTAGTAGTGGGATATCCTCACGACGGTCGTTGAGTGGCGGAACATCTATTAAAATAACTGCCAAACGATGGTAAAGATCTTCTCTAAACTTTCCGTCTTCAATCTCCTTTTTCAAATCTTTATTAGTAGCTGCTACTACCCTTACATCTACTTTTATATCTTTATCGCTTCCTACTCTAGATATCTTATTTTCTTGCAAAGCACGTAATACTTTAGCTTGAGCTGAGAGACTCATATCTCCTATTTCATCTAAAAAAATAGTTCCTCCATTTGCTGCTTCAAACTTTCCTGCTCTATCTTTAACTGCAGAAGTAAACGCTCCCTTTATATGTCCAAATAATTCACTTTCTATAAGTTCAGAAGGGATTGCAGCACAATTTACCTCTACCATAGGTCCTTTAGAACGCTCGCTTTTTTGATGAAGCCAGTGCGCAACCAATTCTTTTCCTGTTCCATTGGGACCTGTAATCATTACACGGGCATCTGTAGGAGCCACTTTCTCTATCATTTCTTTAATCATTGAGATGTTCTTACTCTCGCCAATCATTTCATAATTTTTTCCTACTTTCTTTTTAAGCAATTTATTTTCTACTACCAATTGCTGCTTATCAAAGGCATTTCTAACGGTATTTAGTAAGCGATTTAAATCTGGTGGTTTTGAGATATAATCATAAGCCCCCATTCTCATTGTATTTACAGCGGTATCTATATCTCCATGTCCAGAAATCATAACAAAAGGTAATTCTGGTTTTATTTTTTTTCCCGCCTGCAATACTTCAACACCATCCATTTTTGGCATTTTTATATCGCAAAGCACTAAATCGTACTCATTTTTTTTAATCAACTCAATACCTTCTAACCCATCGCTAGCTTCTTCAAGTTCATATGCTTTATTTTCTTCAGAAAGTATTTTTATAAGCACTCGGCGGATAGCCGCTTCGTCTTCAATAACAAGAATTTTTGCCATTTTATGTTTTTTTTATCCTTCAGCAAAGAAGAACATTTATATTTTTACTCAAAAGGTATTTATACACTAAATAAAGATTCATTTAAATACAACACCTTACAGAATAAAAATAAAACAATAAATGCGCATTAAAAAAATGTAAGCATTATAATATTGTTTATTTATTAATAATTATTGAACTCCACTTATATTAAGATTCAAATGATGTTTTCAAAAATAGACCCCTTGCTATTAATAAAAATAAATAAAAAGAGGGTTTTAGTAATGTTTTTTCTTTAAACTACTTATTTTATGGTAGTTAAAATTTAATCTTTACTCTTTTTTTAGCGAAGCGGTCTTATATTTTTACTCGGACATTATTTATTAATAATATGGATATCTCTTTGTGGGAATGGAATACTAATACTATTTTCTCTAAATAAACTATCAATTCTAAAACGTACTTCACTTTTAATACGTGGTTCAGAAAAACTATCGTTTAAAAAGAGGTTAAGGTCAAAAACTAAAGAAGAATCTCCAAAGTCTTTAAAAATAACATTTGGTTTTGGATTTTTTAAAACTCCTTTTTGTTCATCAGCGCTTTTTAAAAGCAACTTTTCTACAAGTTTTGTATCGCTTCCATAAGCTACCCCAACCGTAACAGTCTCTCTTGTTATTTTATGATTTTGAGTATAGTTATAAACCACTTGAACTAAAAAAATATGGTTTGGAATAATAACAATTTTATCATCGCGAGTTATAGCTCTAGTGGTTCGGAGTCTGATATCTATTACCTTTCCTACTTTTCCATTAATTTCTATAACATCGCCTATATGAAGTGATTGGTCTAAAATAATAAGAATCCCAGAAATTATATCCTGAAATAAATACTGAAGGGCAAACCCTAAACCTACAAATAAAGCTGCAGAGGCCGTTAATAAAACAGTTAAATCAATACCAGAAGTACTCATTACTGCTATAATAACTAAAATGTAAACTATATAATTAGCAAACTTAAAAACACTTACAAACTTTCGTTTATCTTCCAAAGGAAGTTTTGCGGTAACAAACCTTCTAATAAGTTTTAGAATATAATATGCTAAAACACAGCTAAAAATAATAACTAATAATGTCCCTATGGTTATAAAAGCTTTCTCTCCTTTGTATAAGGGATAAGTAAAAAAAGACTTTAAACCATTTATTAAATTTTCAATAAATTCTCTCATTTGCAATTTGTTTTAAATAATAAATTGCAATATAGAATATTATCTATTTATATTTTAACCATTTGTAAATTTCTTTATAGCTAGGCTTCTTTCCGTACATTAAAATCCCTACTCTATATATTTTTGCTGCTATCCACACTATGAATAAAAAAGTCATAATCAAAAATATAATCGATGTTATAAGTTGCCACCAAGGAACTCCAGCACCTCCTACTCCACTTGGTAAACGCATCATCATAACAATTGGTGAGGTAAGCGGAAATAAGGAAAATGCCACTGCAATTGGCCCATGTGGATTCTCAAATACAGAGAAAAATCCAACATAAATACCTAACATTAGTGGTGTAATTACAGGAAACATAAACTGCTGTGTATCTGTTTCATTATCTACTGCTGCTCCAATAGCTGCATAAATAGAACTGTAAATTAAATAGCCTAAAGAGAAATATAGCAAAAAACATATAATTAATGTTCCCCATGGAATTTTAACCAATTCATTTACATATAATTGAATTGTATCTTGAGAAGCAGTTGTATTAAAAGTCTCCATAGCTTCGGGAGAAATATTTGCTTGATTATGAAAGGCATCTACTTCAATCCCCATAACCGACAAAACTCCGTATGTTAATAGTCCCGCAGAAATTATCCATATAACAAATTGAGTAATTCCAGCTAAAGAAGTTCCTAATATTTTACCCAACATTAATTGAAACGGACGTACAGAGGAGATAATAACTTCTATAATTCTAGTGGTTTTTTCTTCAATAACGCTTCGCATTACAAAAGCTCCGTAAATAATAATAAACATCATTATTAAATACCCAAATCCTCCACCAATAAAGGCTTTTAATTCACTAATACCCTTTACATTTTTCTCTCCACTAAAGTTTACAATTCTCATTTCGTAATTACTCTCCAATTCATTCATCACTTCAGGAGAAATATGCAATGCTTGTAATTTAAACTCTCTAACTTTATGTTCTATTTTTCCTTCTATACTCCCTAGAATATCCATACTTGGCGATTCTTTTGTATAAAACTGAATTTTATCAGCAACTATATCAATTTTATCTCCCTCTGGAATATGTATCAATCCATAATATCCTGCAGCATGAACAGAATCAATAGCTTTTTCTAAAGAGATATTGGAGAAATCTATATAAGAAGCTTCGGTTCCTTCTGTAAATTGGTGACTAAAAAACGGACTTTCATCGAGAACCGCTACAATTCTTTTCTCTTCACTATTAACTTTAGCTAAATAAACAACCAAAGCAATCATGGCTACAATTATAATAGGACTCAAAACTGTAAGAACAATAAAAGATTTGTTCCTAACTTTGGCCATATATTCACGCTTTATTATAAGTAATAATTTGTCCATTTAATTACGTTTTACCGTTTCAATAAAAATTTCATTAGCTGTAGGAATTACCTCCACAAAATGGGTTACCAATCCTTGAGTAGTAAGATACATTAAGAGGTCGTTTGCAGTATGACCTTCTTGAAGTTGAATTCTAAGTTTTAACTCGTCTCCTAAAGAGCGAAATTGAGCTTTTGTTACAGTAAACTTAGTCGCCAATTCCTTTTTTAAAACATCTGGATTAGCTGTTTCTATTCCCACTTCGTACGTACCATTTCTAAAATCTCTTTTTATGTCGATAAGTTTCCCGTCTAATATTTTATTGGACTTATTAATCAACGCAATATGATCGCACAGCTCCTCTACAGACTCCATTCGGTGTGTAGAAAAAATAACTGTAGAACCATTTTCTTTTAGGCGAAGGATTTCATCTTTAATCAAATTAGCATTTATAGGATCAAATCCACTAAAAGGCTCATCAAAAATTAAGAGTTTAGGCTCATGAAGAACGGTAACTACAAATTGGATTTTTTGTGCCATTCCTTTAGAAAGCTCCTGCACTTTTTTATTCCACCAGTCGCCAATTTCTAGACGTTCGAACCAATATTTTAGTTTCTTTTGAGCTTCACTTTTACTCATGCCTTTCAATTGAGCTAAATATAAAGCTTGCTCTCCCACTTTCATACTTTTGTAAAGTCCGCGTTCTTCTGGTAAGTAACCAATCATTTGAACGTGTTCCGATTTTAAATCTTCACCATTAAAGATTACTTTTCCAGTATCTGGATATGTAATTTGATTAATAATACGTATAAAAGTAGTTTTACCAGCTCCGTTTGGCCCTAGGAGTCCGAAAATAGTTCCTTCTGGAATTTCCAAAGAAACATTATTTAGTGCCGTATAATCTCCAAAACTTTTGGAAACATTCTGAGCGACTAACAAATTCGCCATATTCAAATTGATTTTTTCAAATATATTGGTTAATAAAGTACTATAAAAGATAATACCTCTATTTATAAAAAATAAAAACCCACCCTTAAAAAAAATCAAGGATGGGAAAAAATTGCTATGAAAAAGAAAAAATTAACACTAGGTTAGAACCAGTGTTATTACAAAGATATATTTTTTTGTATAACACAAAAGTTAAATTATGAAAACATATCTTTTACTTTTTCAAAAAACGATTTATCGTTCTTCTCTGGATTTGGAGAAAAATTATCATCTCCTACCATTCTTTCGAAGAAATCGCGTTGTTCTTTATTCAATGTTTTTGGAGTCCAAACATTAATATGTACTAAAAGGTCTCCTTGTCCGTACCCATTAATACTTGGAATTCCTTTTCCTTTAAGGCGAAGAATTTTTCCAGATTGAATTCCTTCTTCCAATTTAATCCGAACCTTTCCGGTTACGGTATCTATTTCTTTTGAAGTTCCTAAAACAGCTTCTGCAATACTTACATATAAATCAAAGTGAAGATTATCTCCTTCTCTTTTTAATGTATTGTGTTCTTGCTCCTCAATAGCCACCAATAAATCTCCTGAAATTCCATTACTTCCTGGAGCTTCATTTCCTTTACCAGTAACTTTAAGCTGCATTCCTTCCACTACTCCAGCAGGAATTTTAATAGAAACCGTTTCTTCTTTAACTACAAGTCCTTGTCCGTCTGCTTCTGAAGAACGTTTGTCTATAACCTCCCCAGCTCCACCACAAGAATTACAAGTTGTAGCAGTTTGCATTCTACCTAAGATAGTATTGGTAACTCGCATCATTTGTCCAGTACCATTACAGGTAGGACATGTTTTATAGGTTACATCGTCAGCTTGTATTTTTCTTCTTACTTTTACTTTCTTCTCCACTCCATTGGCAATTTCTTCCAATGTAAGCTTTACACGAATACGGAGATTAGAGCCTTTAACTCTAGCTCGTCCGCCGCCGCCAAATCCACCAAAACCGCTGAATCCGCCGCCACCGCCAAAGGCTCCTCCGAATATATCTCCGAACTGACTAAAGATATCGTCCATATTCATATGTCCGCTACCGCCACCAAAGCCTCCAGCTCCATCAAAAGCAGCATGCCCATATTGGTCGTAACGCTGTTTCTTATTTGGATCGCTTAAAACTTCATACGCTTCTGCAGCTTTTTTAAACATCTCCTCAGCTTTCGTATCCCCAGGATTTTTGTCAGGGTGATGTTGTATAGCTTTCTTACGATATGCTTTTTTTATTTCTGCAGCCGATGCACTTTTATCTATTCCTAATATTTCGTAATAATCTTCCTTCATGTAACTATCTTAGAAAGGCTTTTCCTTTCGATTTATATAAATATTTTATAAAAGTTCTATTCAATTGAAAGTCAAAAAATTTTATGACAAAACGTCTTTTCTATTGCCCTACAATAACTTTTGGATGACGAATTACTTTATCTCCAAGTTTGTATCCTTTTTCTATTACATCAACCAATTTTCCTTTTAAGTCGTCTGTAGGTGCAGGAATTTGTGTAATAGCTTCATGCAAATCTGCATTAAAAACATCTCCAGTTTTTGTTTCTACTTGCTCTAAACCTTTAGCATTTAAAGTATTTCTAAGCTTATTACTAATAAGTTCTACTCCTTTTAGAAGTTCTTTATCCTCGGTTTTAGAAATTTCATTTAAAGCACGATCAAAATCATCTAAAACAGGAAGCATAGAAACCATAATATCTTGCCCTGCCGTTTTAAAAAGCTCCACACGCTCTTTGGAAGTTCTTCTTTTATAATTTTCAAATTCAGCAAAAAGTCTTAAAAACTTATCTTTTTCAGAAGCTAATTCTTCTCTTAACTTCTCCTCTTCACTTATTTCTTCAACCGCTTCCGTGGTTTGCTCTACTTCTTGCTCAACCGCTGTATTCTCTTCAGCAGCAAACTCTTTATTTATTTCTTCCTCTTTCTTTGACATAAATTTCATTTTTTATGACAATAAACCTGTCATTTATATTTTGCACGTTCAATTAAGAATCGTATTGCGTTGTTTCTTTTAAGTTCCTATAGGGAGGCAAAAGTATTGCCATTTATTTTAAAATGTCAAAATGTCACCAAAAAAAATTATTATAATTTTAATAGAGATGTAAATCGCTATTACTATTTTTGAGCACTAATCACTAAAAATTAATCAAAATGAAAAAGAATATTTTATCGCTTTCATTGATTGCATGTTTAACAGTTTTTACTGCATGTAAAAATGAAAAAAAGAACGAAACTACTACAGGAGAAGCAGAAGCTGCTAAAGAAGTAACTGCTGCTGCCGTTAAGTATAAAGCGGTTCCTGCAGAAAGTACAATTAACTGGAAAGGTGCTAAACCAACAGGAGAGCACACTGGTACAATTGCAATTGAATCTGGAGTTGTTTCTTTAAAAGATGGAAAAGTAGACAGTGGAAACTTTTTAATCGACATGAACTCTATTACCGTAACAGACCTTGAAGGCGACCAAAAAGCAAATTTAGAAGCGCATTTAAAAGGAACTGTTGAAGGAAAAGAAGATCATTTCTTTAACACAAAAGAACATCCAACTGCTTATTTTGAAGTAACTGGAACTGAAACTAAAGAAGGTAAAACTTACCTACAAGGAAATTTAGCAATTAAAGGAACTAAAAAGAACATCTCTTTCCCTATAAGTGTTACTGAAAATGGAGATTCTGTAACAGTAACTAGTGAAACGTTTACTATTGACAGAACAGAATGGAATGTAAATTACGGTTCTAAATCTGTTTTTGATAATTTAGGAGACAAATTTGTAAATGATGAGATTGAATTAACTGTAACAGTAAAAGCAAATAAAGCTTAATTCACTACAAATTTTAATAATTATTTAGGCCAATTCTTCATGGAATTGGCTTTTTTCGTTTAAAACATCTTTTAATGCTAAAGAGATGTTAGAATACGAAAAATTGTATCCAGAAGCCTCTATTTTTTTAGAACTCACACGCTGACTAGCATATAAAAGGTACGCCATATCACCTAAAATAAATTTCATAACCCCCATAGGGATATTTGGTAAAATAATAGGTTTTCTATAAACGTCTGCTATTTCATGTGTTAATTTATTATTCGTTACAGGGTTTGGTGCTACCCCATTAAAAACTCCTTCTAACTGATTTTCTATTACATGCAAGTATATTTTTGCTATGTCGGTAATATGTACCCAACTTTGCCACTGCTCCCCATTGCCAAAAACTGTACCGCCATAATAACGAATTGGTTTTGCCATTTTAGGCAACGCTCCTCCGTGAGAAGATAATACCAAACCAGTCCTTATTTTTGCTACAGAAAACTCATGCTTTTTTAATTTATCAGCTTCACTTTCCCATTTTTCTACAACATGACCAAGAAAAGAGTTATCTACCCCTGTATTGTCCTCCAAATAATAATTTGTGTAGGAATTAGGATAAATTCCAATTGCGGAAGCAGATACAAAAGATTGTATAGAATGGTTTACTTTTGAAATGGAATCATCTAGTAATTGAAGAGACTTTACGCGACTGTTAAGAATTTTCTTCTTATTTATTTTATTCCAGCGTTTGGAAATACTTACACCAGATAAATTTATAACAGCATCAACATCTTTAAAACATGCTAAGTCTATTTTTCCTTTAGCTGGATTCCAATAAAAACCTTTGTAGTTATTTTGATCTTCAATTTTTTCTTTACTTGTAGATAAATAATGTACAGTATAATTCCTGTTGTGACATATTCTCACAATCTCCTCCCCAATCAAACCAGTAGCTCCTGCAATTAAAATCTTCATAATTAAATTTTATTGTCTAAAAATAGGGATTTAATTTCTCTTAATGAGAAGCATTAATTTAGCTTTAACAATCTAATTACAAGTATTTAACGTTATTGAAGAAAATTCCTATCCTTTTTTAACAGCTCTTAACATTTCTCGCTTTCCTGGAGGTCCTGGCAATCTTTCTACTTCAAACCCCACTTCTTGCATGGCTCTTCTTACACTGCCTTTAGCTGCATAAGTTACCAACACCCCATTAGCCTTTAAAGCATTGTACATTTTCTGAAAGATAGAAACTTCCCAGAGTTCTGGTTGGACTCTAGCCCCAAAAGCATCAAAATAAATCAGATTAAAAGTGTTTATATTTTCAATCTCATCAAAAAACTGTTTTCTTTTTTTAAGCTGAAAATTTTCAGAAATAAATTGATAAGTCTCCCACTCAGATTCATGCATCTTCAAGAAAATACTTTGCTTATCTAAAACTTTTAACTCTTCTACATAATTTAGCAACTTTACCTCTTCCATAGAAACAGGATAGGCTTCTACACCATCATACTTAACTTTCACCTCCAAATTCTCTGCTTCAATAAAGGTTATAAAAGCATTCAAACCAGTTCCAAATCCAATTTCCAAAATAGAAAGCTCCTCTATTTTATTATTTTTCAGAAAAGGAAAAAAACCACTCTTAAGAAACACATGGTAGGCCTCTTGAATAGCTCCATGTTTAGAATGGTAATGCTCATCTAAATCTTTAATATAAATTGTAGAAGAACCATCTGAAGTTTGTATTATTTCTCTCTTCAAAACTATTTTTTTAGCAATACCCCATTAGCTTCAAAAGAATACGTTTTAGAAGGAGTGGTTATTTTTTCTATTTCACTTTCGGTAGCTCCTCCATCTTCTGCATAGTGTTTTTGATCTTCTACAGACATCATATCTACATATGCCTTACCGCTCAAAACCACTTCTTTTCCAGTAATATCTTTAGGAACAAAAAAACTATAATCCTTAAATTTTACCATTGCTTCTTCTCCATTTTCTAAATCTAGTTTCATCCAACATCCTTTGGCTTTACATACATCAGTAACTTTAGCCTTAAATGTTATTACAGATGTATCTCCTACTTTTAAGTTCTGATATTCGGCTTGAGTTTTCTCAGCAGAAATTATTTTTTCTACGGAAATTGTATCTCCATATATATTATAATTAGCTGCTATTTCTTTTTTCTGATGCTCACTTTTTGCATTACAAGAACACAGTATGAGTCCAATTCCTATGGCTAAAAATTTAATTTTCATATCTTATAGTATTTAATACACTCTCTTGGAGTAAGATTAAATTGTCTCAAAAAAAGAAAAATTATAACATTCCTACTAAGTATAGAAACATTAATTCTAGATTATTGAGCAAAAACTGTCTACAAAATAACTTATTTTTGTATTAAATAATCTGATTTTTGCTAGAATATTTTCTAATTTAGCAAAACGCAATAACCTGTAAGGTTTTTAGAACAATAAAATTAATCTTAAGAAGCAAAAATCTTAAGGGTTTCACCCAAAAAGGGGATTAAAGTTGAGTTATGAGCAAGGAAACTATTACGAATATCAAAATTGAAAAAGCTAGTACTTCAAAAATAAACGAAGTAGATTTTAGCAACTTAGCGTTTGGAAATGTTTTTACAGATCATATGTTTGTCTGTGATTATGAAAATGGAGCATGGCAAGAGCCACAAATTACTCCATATCAAAAAATATCTCTAGATCCTTCTGCACGTGTATTTCATTACGGGCAAGCAGTTTTTGAAGGGATGAAAGCATATAAAGATGAGCAAGATGATATTTGGTTGTTTAGACCAAAAGAAAATTTTGAGCGTATCAATAAATCTGCGGCTAGATTAGCAATGCCAGAGTTTCCTGAAGATTTTTTCTTTGAAGGACTTAATACCTTATTAAAACTTGAAAAAGATTGGATTAAAAAAGGGTTTGGCAATAGCTTATATATCCGCCCTTTTGTAATTGCTACAGAATCTGGAGTTTCAGCATCTCCTGCCAATAAATATAAATTCATGATTATTTGTTCGCCTGCACAATCGTATTATGGTGGAGAAGTTCGTGTTAAAATAGCAGACCATTATAGTAGAGCAGCTAGCGGAGGTTTTGGATTTGCAAAAGCTGCTGGGAATTATGCTGGTCAGTTTTACCCAACAAGTATTGCAAATAAAGAAGGTTTTCAGCAAATTATATGGACCGATGCTAATACACATGAGTATTTAGAGGAAGCTGGAACCATGAACATCTTTTTTAGAATTGGAGACAAATTAATTACTTGCCCAATTAGCGACCGAATTTTGGATGGAGTGACTAGAAAAAGTGTGATAGCAATGGCTAAAGACTTGGATATAGATGTAGATATAAGACCTATAAAAGTTACCGAAGTAATTGAAGCAGCAAACAATGGTTCTTTAAAAGAAATTTTTGGAAGTGGAACTGCTGCTGTTATAAACCCTATTGCTGGTTTTGGATTTAAAGGAGACACTTGGGAACTTCCAAAAATAGAAAATTCCTTTGCTTCTAAAATCAAACAAGCTATCATGGATATTCAATATAATATTTCTGAAGATAAGTTTGGTTGGCGAGTAAAAGTATAAGCATAAAATTATCATACTTAGTTGGAGGCTGTTTAAAAATTAATTTTTAAACAGCCTCCTTTTTTATAGTACATCAGCCCAAAACAAGCTCTCGAAAGAAATAAAAAAGAAATTTATTTTACAAAACCTGCTATAAACTTAGAACAGCCAATAGAATAATCAAATCTCGATTATGAAGTAGCCCTTATTTATTTATTATTTTTTTAATATCTGGTTTAAAATAATTAGGGCCTTTTAATACCTTTCCATCTTCTCTATAAATTGGTTTTCCATCTGCTCCTAATTTACTCATATTACTCAACTGTATTTCATTAAAAACATCTTCAATAATGTGTTGCATCCCATGTTCCAGAATAGTTCCACATAGTATATAAAGCATATCTCCTAGTGCATCTGCAACCTCCACTATATCATTATTTGTTGCGGCTTCTAAGTATTCATCATTTTCCTCAGCCATTAAATTGTGTCTTAAAACAATTTTAGAGGCTTCTAATTTTGCTATTGGAAAGTTAGCCACTCCCAATCCAAATGCGTTATGAAATTCTTCAACGGATTTTAATTTATTTTTCATCTAAAATATTTTGTTTTTTATATTATGAAAGTAATTTATAGATAGCTTTTGATATAGAACCCATCTTAACTTTTTTTATCTGCTACGAAATAGTCTTTTTATCCTCTAATTTTATAATTTTTGTTCAAACACAAAAAGTCATGATGAGTTAATAGCTAATTTGACTAATTTTGCTAAAAATAAAAAATAATATGTTCAGTAACGGTCAATTAGTTTTTGCAGGCTTATTTGCAATTGCTTTTATAATAATAATGATTATTAGCTATAAAAAAGATAATAAAACTCATAAAAAACAATATAAAGGTACAATTTGGGTTCTTATTGGCTTTATCATTTTCTTAACTAGCCTAATAATTATTAAGTTTTTAACAAAAAACTAACCTTAAATAGACAATAACCTCATATTTGACTACATTACGTTAATTTTTCAACACAATATGAGAATTTATCTTATATTTTTCTTAAATTTGCTCTAAAGCAATCAACTTAAGCAATGATGATTTTCTTTACAATCTTATTTAGTCTGTTAATAATTAATGTGGTGTTATTATTATTCAGCGTTAACAAACTTCCAAAAGCAACTACAAAAACAACTGCTATTTACAATCAGCAGTATAAAGATGTAACTGCTAAAAAAGAAGTTGCTAACAAAGAATATGACGTAGTTTTGAAAGAAGCCATATAAACCATTTTCTATTATTTACATTCATTGTGTTTAAATATTCTTAATACGAATGTACATTTTTTGTATCTTAGGTTTATTTTACATAAAGCATTCCTATGAGAATTTTAAAATACCTTATATTCTTATTTTTAATTGTAGCAATTGGTTTATCTATCTATGTAGCCATCCAACCCGATGATTACAAAATAGTTAAAACCCGAATAATTAATGCTCCAAAACCAGTAATTTACGAGTATGTAAATAACTTGAAGGAATGGAATAAATGGTCTGTTTGGTTTGACCATGATCCGCAGATGGTAATTGATTATGGCGCTACAACGGAAGGAAAAAATGCTTCTTTTAAATGGAATAGCAATATTTTAGGTAAAGGCACCATTACTACAACCTATATTTCTAAAGATTCCATCCGTCAACGTTTAGATTTTATCAAACCAAAAGAGACTATTGCGCATCGTTTTTGGTCGTTTGTTGAGACCTCTAGTAAAAATGGAGTATTAGTAACTTCTGGAATTGAAGGAAAACTCAGCTTCACTGATAAGTTTATGATTTTGTTTCAGAATAGTATGGAGCACAAATTTGAAACAGACTTTGCCAACGGTCTTATTAAACTAGACAGTGCTATTACAGCCGATATGAAAAAATACACCATTTCTACTATTGGTAAAACCGAATATGGAGGAGGTTATTATTTATATCAAACCACAAGTGCAAGAATAAATGAAACGAATATAGCCTCTGAAAAGATGTTTCAAGAAATTGAAGCCTTTATGGAACAAAACTATTTACACCCTTCTGGAGATGAGTTTACTCTATATCAACAAACGGACACTTTAAACAATTCTGTTATTTTTTCTGCAGGTGTTCCTATTAAAGAAAAAGTAATTACTCCAGTTGGCAGTACAATTCTTTGCGGTTTTATTCCCTCTGGAAGTTATTTTAAAACTGTAATGAAAGGGGATTATATTAATATGAATGAAGCTTGGAGTAAAACAAGAGAAGCTATTAAAAATAATAATTTCGAAGTAGATCCTCAAAGGGATTCTTTTGAGAGTTACGTTGTTACAGAAGACGAAACAGCAAACCCAGCAGCGTTAATTTCTGAAATATACATCCCAATTAAAGAAAAAGTAGAAATTTATCCTGATACTATTGAGAACTAAAAAATAGTTTGAAATGAAACAGTTGATTTTAGTTTTTATTGGTGGTGGCTTAGGGAGTTCCCTCCGCTATTTAATTAGTAAATTTCTAAATTCGTCTGAAACAGGAATTCCGTATGATACCTTTGCAGCAAACATTATAGGTAGCCTATTTATAGGAGTTATTTTAGGATTTGCAGTAAAACATGAATCGCTTAACAACAATCAACTTTTATTTATTACTACTGGATTTTGCGGAGGTCTTACCACTTTCTCCACATTTGCATATGAAAATCATGTGTTCTTAAAATCTGGAGATTTTCTTAATTTTCTTTTATATACTACAATTACATTTGTTACAGGAATAATAGCTGTGTTTATAGGTATTTTCTTAGTCAAATTCATATAAGTTAACTCCTACAGAGATTTTCTTTATAATTTATAGTTCATACACAAAAGTGTAGCACTTTTCTATTACTTAATTCTTCCTTATAAAACATTTTAGGCAGCTTTTGCTTTTAAAAGGATTTCTCAACCTATACACATCAGCTTAAAACTTTAAATAAAAAACTATTCAATTTGAATTAACCTGTCATGATATTCTTATATAAAAAATCTCTTCCTACATTATAATTTTCATCCTTTGATATTTAAAAAATATACATTTTAAATACTTACCCCTAATTTTAAAGGGGTATATTTTAATAATTTAATAAAAATTACCAACTACCCCCCTATTTTTTTTCTGGTAACAATTATTTAACATAGTTTTAAGCAAACAAATCATTTAAATATGAAGAAAATTGAAGCCATTATTCGTAAATCAAAATTTGATGACGTACGAGATGCGTTACATCAAGTAGAAGTAAACTTTTTTAGTTACTGGGATGTTACGGGAGTAGGTAACGAGAAAAAAGGCCATGTGTATCGTGGTGTAAGTTACAGTACTGCCGATATCCAAAGACGGTATTTGTCAATCATTGTTTCAGATGAATTTGCTGAACGTACGATTGAAGCCATCCTTAAATCAGCATATTCAGGAAATGTTGGTGACGGTAAAATAATAGTATCTCCTGTAGAAGAAGCCTACCGAATTAGAACGAGGGAAAAAGGCAAAGAATCATTAAAGTAAACCAACTAAACTAATTTAAAAAAACTTTTTATGGAAACAAACGTTATAGAAGTGAACGCAGTTCTAGATATAATGTGGATAATGATCGCGGGGATTCTCGTGTTTTTTATGCAAGCAGGTTTTACACTTGTAGAATCTGGTTTCACAAGATCTAAAAATGTAATCAATATAGTAATGAAAAACTTTGTGGATCTCGCTGTAGGTTCTTTAGCTTTTTGGTTTATTGGTTACACATTAATGTATGGAGAATCTATCAGTAGTTTTATTGGTACTCCTTCATTATTTTACAATGTGCGAGAAGACATGCACAACTTATTCTTTCAAACAGTATTTTGCGCAACAGCAGCTACCATAGTTTCTGGAGCCGTAGCAGAAAGAACAAAGTTTACTACCTATGTTATTTTTTCGCTAATTATGACAACATTAATCTATCCAATATCTGGCCACTGGGTATGGCAAGGTGACGGATGGTTAACAAAACTTGGATTTATAGACTTTGCAGGTTCTACAGTAGTACACTCCGTTGGAGGATGGGCTGCATTAGTTGGAGCAATTTTAGTAGGTCCAAGAATAGGGAAATACACAGAAGGAAAATCGAATGCTATCCCAGGACACAACATGATGTTTGGAGCATTAGGAGTATTTATCCTTTGGTTAGGATGGTTCGGTTTTAATGCTGGATCTGAGCTAGCAATTAGCGGAGAAAGCTCTTTCAACGCTGCTGGTATTATTATTACTACAAACCTTGCCGCAGCTGCTGGTGCAGTAACTGCTTTAGCGCTTACATGGATACGCTACGGAAAACCAGAAGTATCTATGACTCTTAACGGTGCTTTGGCTGGTTTAGTTGGAATTACTGCTGGATGTGCTGCTGTAAGCCCTGGAGGTGCAGCCATTATAGGAATCCTTTCTGGATTAACAGTGGTATTCTCTATTGAATTTATCGACAAAACTCTAAAAATTGATGATCCTGTTGGAGCAATTTCTGTACATGGAGTTTGTGGAGCTTTAGGAACTTTATTAGTTGGTGTTTTTGCTACTGATGGAGGACTTCTTTACGGAGGAGGATTTAGTCAACTTGGAATTCAAGCTATTGGAGTTGTAGGAATCGGTGTATGGGCATTAGTTACATCGTTCATTGTATTATTTATCCTGAAAAAAACATTGGGATTAAGAGTTACAAAAGAAGAAGAAATAGAAGGATTGGATATGCACGAACATGATGGTGCAGCTTATCCAGACTTCACTATAGATCGTTAGTTAGTTAGTTTTTATTTTAAAGGGTAAAAAAGAACGGAGCGGTATTTGGCGGTACGCTCCGTTCGGTAACCCACTTTTGTAAAAATTAATATTCTAATTATCTGACCAATTCATTAATAAACCAAACAACAAATTAACTTTTAATATTATGAAAGCGATTACACTTACAAATGTCGTAAAAAATATATTTTTCCTAGCGGTTTCATTAGCTAGTTTAAGCACTTTTGCTCAAGAAGATAAAAAATTTAATTTTAGTGGATCTGCAGACGTTTACTGGAAAACAAATTTAACCGGAACTAATGAGGCAGATGGAGACGGAATGTTTAACACCCCTCCTACTTCTTTTGCTAATAGAAGTGGATTTGCACTAGGTATGGCAAACCTTATAGCTTCTTATGAAGGGGAAAAAGTAGGTTTTGTAGCCGATTTAGTTTTCGGACCTCGTGGAGAAGATGCTGTTTTCTTATCTACTGGTTCTGCAAATATTGTAAATCAATTATATGTATACTGGAATGTAAGCGAAAAAGTAAGATTGACAATGGGGAACTTCAACACCTTTTTAGGATATGAAGTTATTTCTCCTGTAGGTAACTTTAATTACTCTACTTCTTATATGTTCTCTTACGGACCATTCTCTCACACTGGAATAAAAGCAGATTTTACACTTTCTGATGATTTTTCTTTAATGTTGGCTGTTATGAACAGTACAGACTTTACAGAAATAAATCTTGACGGAAGCTATACAGCTGGAGCTCAATTAGGATATAAAGGTCAGTATTTAAACTTTATTTACGGGGCTCAAACAGGTTTACCAGGAGAAACTTTTCAAGTAGATTATACAGGTGGATTTGATTTATCTGACGCTTTTTACTTAGGAATAAACACTACTTACAACACTACCGATGGTTCTGGATTCTATGGTTTTGCACTATACCCTCAATATGCAACATCAGAAAAATTCTCTGTCGGACTTCGTGGAGAATATTTTAAAGAATTTGATGGTGGTGTTGGAGTATTTGGCTTAGCACCAGATAGTGATGCTGATGTATTTGAATTTACATTAACAGGAAACTATAAAATTAGTGATTTAACTATAAAACCAGAATTAAGATTTGATAGCGCTTCTGAGGACATCTTTTTAGACGGAGATGACAATCCTACAGGAAGCCTAGCATCCTTTTTAGTAGCGGCGGTATATGCTTTTTAATTAACCAACAAACCATTCTTTGAATTCTATATAAAATGAACCCTAAACAATGTCATTACATACACAGAAAACAAAGAATAATACCTCAAAAATGAGGATAAAAGAAATTTAAAAGTAGCCGTTTACTCGTTCTAAGTTGTAACCCTAGGGTTACGAAGCCTGGTGGTGGCTCCGCCAGGCTTTTTTTTAATTAACTAATCAACTGCCTCGAGGCAAGCCTACGAGGTATTCAAAGGAAAAATATTTTAATCCATTTCGACGCAGAGCGTTGGGGAATTAGACCCTCAATGAGGGATTAAATAACCCCATAAAAATTTAGTTTAGCTCCCGTGCAATAATCTTTTCATACTTACATCTTCATAATTTCTTCTAACAAATTCCAAAGCCACTCTCACAACTTGCCCCATAGAACGACAGCGTTTAAACTTCACATCCAGGGTATAATTATAAAGTTCTTCTTTTAGCTCTTCTAAATTTTCAGGAGTTGTAATATGGTCGTTTATCATACATCTCAATAAGGCTTTTAAGCGCTTTTTTGAAGTTAGAATTCGCTTAGCCAACAGGGAGCGTTCTTCTTTTTTATATTGCTCAATAGACGCTGGCTTTAACCTCTCCTGAACCATTTGCACCATTTTATTATTTTCTTTGAAAAACTGAGGTTTGTAAACCTTAAAATTCCCCTCATAAGATTGTTGGTCAAAATCAATAGCTCGAATTTTAAAAATTACATTGTCAAAATCGTGTACAGGAATAATTACGTAGTTATAAGAACGCATATCTCCTAATAAACGAATCATACAGCGCTCATTAAACTTAACAAACTCTTTTGCAATCTGACTTTTCTGAATATCGGTACAACTAGGCAAAGCACTTTTTATAAACTCATCTCCAGGAATTCCAGAAATATGTTCTTCAATTAAAGTATCGTGATACACCGCAAAATTCATCCGATTAGGAGACAATATATGCTCTAATTCTAAGCCATAAATACGCGAAGCATCTGCTTTTTTAACATAAATGTATGTATAGTTATCATTTAAAACATTCCTCACTTTTATACGAAAAGGCTGCGAATTTCCAAACGTACAAAAATCAATTGCGTCTATATTTAAATACTGAAAAGTATCTTCATTTCCATCAGAAAAAATAAGAGTGTACACTTGCTTTAAATGATAATCTATTTCTGGTCGTTCAAATTCAGAATAATATACACGAATCCATAGGGTGTCGTTATCATCTTCATCATAAACCACTACCGAACCCGAAAAACGTAATAAATCATCATAAGATATTGGAATTTTGGTAGTTCTATTATACCTTTCCAAATACATTAAAAAACGCTCGTTTACGGGATACGACGGTTTTTTTTTCGACATTAATTTCTCGCTCATATACTTTTTCTTATTATTTAATCAAATTTAATCTATATTATTGTAACAATTCTATATAGAATTCGTCAAGTTAATAGAATCAACTCGAAAAAAGAAAAATTTGGAAACTATTCTCACCGTAAAAAATCTCACTAAAAAGTTTAATTTTTTAACTGCAGTAAACGACCTTTCTTTTACTATTGAAAAAGGAAATGTATACGGAATTTTAGGCCCTAATGGGAGCGGAAAGTCTACTACACTTGGGATTGTGCTCAATGTAGTTAACAAAACAAATGGAGATTTCTTTTGGTTTGATGGTAATACCTCAACCCACCAAGCATTGAAAAAAGTAGGCGCCATTATAGAGCGACCAAACTTTTATCCATATATGACGGCTGTCCAAAATTTAAAATTAGTCTGCAAAATAAAAGATGTTCCAGATTCTAAAATTGAAGAAAAGTTGGAATTGGTTGGTCTTTTGGATCGAAAGGACAGTAACTTTAGAACCTATTCTTTAGGGATGAAACAACGTCTTGCTATTGCTTCTGCCTTGTTAAACGATCCTGAAATTTTAATTCTCGACGAACCAACAAACGGACTTGACCCGCAAGGGATTCACCAAATTAGAGAAATTATAAAGAAAATTGCTTCTACAGGAACTACCATCCTTTTAGCTTCGCATTTGTTAGATGAAGTAGAAAAAGTATGTTCCCATGTAATCATTCTTAGAAAAGGGGTTAAACTTTATAGCGGCCGTGTAGATGAAATGATTGCTAGTCACGGATTCTTTGAGTTAAAAGCAGGGAATGAAAAGGCGCTAATAGATTTACTCCATAATAATCCTGCTTTTGGTTCTATAAAAAATGAAAACGGACTTATTACCGCATTTTTAAATGAACCGATGGATGCTACCACTTTTAACGAATTTCTATTTAAAAATGGGATTATTCTTTCTCATTTGGTTAAAAGAAAAGAAAGTTTAGAAGAACAATTTTTAGCGCTTACAAAAAACCAAAGCAACTAAAAAAGCATCTCTGCCTAAGCTCTTCTAAATACTCAGAACAGCTCAGAAGTTTTAAAACATAAACCAAAAACCTACTACTAATTAGGATATAAAAAACTAAAAAATGAAACGACTACTCCAAATAGAATTTATAAAATTGTGGAATAATCGCGCAAGCAGAATTTTAATCATCGCATATTTTATCCTTCTCACCTTTATAGCGCTTTTTGCTACTATAAATTTTGATATAGGAGAAGTTCATTTCCAACTAGCCGATCAAGGAATTTTTAACTTTCCTTACATATGGCATTTCAATACTTACATAGCTGCATTTTTTAAACTGTTTCTAGCCATCGTAATTGTATCGATGATGTCCAACGAATACAGTAATAAAACTATTAAACAAAACCTAATTGACGGTCTTAGTAAAAAAGAATTTATCCTTTCTAAATTTCTTACAGTTGTAGTTTTTTCAGTAATCTCTACGGTTTTTATCTTTGTAGTTTCTTTAGTTTTAGGATTGTTTTATTCTGATTATAATGAATTCAGCATTATTTTTTCTGATTTGGAATACCTAATCGCCTTTTTTGTAAAACTCTTAGGTTTTTTCTCTTTTTGTTTGTTCTTAGGGATCTTTGTAAAAAGATCTGCTTTTGCTCTTGGTTTTTTAATTCTATGGCAAGTATTTGAAGGTATTTTTTACGGACTTGTACGCTGGCAAACCGATGGAAATATTGCCAATAGCATTTCACAATTTTTACCATTAAGCGCTATGAGCAACTTAATAAAAGAACCTTTTAGCAGACTAAATGCTGTACAATCTGTAGCTAATCAAATTGGAGAATCATACATTAAAGACTATGGTGTGCATTGGTATGAAATACTTATTGTGCTATTATGGACTTATCTGTTTATTTATTTATCTTATGCCCTGTTAAAAAAGCGAGATTTATAAACCAACCCTAAATGCTAGCCCCCAAAAAATACCTATTTATACTTTTTCTGTTTTTTCTGATTGACTTTATTAGTGCACAGACAGTAAATAAGCTCCCTAACGATTGTGTTAATGCAATAACAGTTTGCGGAGGAGGTATTTTCACTTCCAATGCTAATGGAAGTGGAATACAAGAAATAAATACTACAAACTCATGTAATAGTGAAGAACACAACAGTGTTTGGTTAAAAATATCTATTATCCAAGCAGGTACATTAGGATTTACTTTAACACCTTCTAGTAGCAAACTTGAAGTTGATTATGATTTTTTTGTATATGGTCCAAGTGCTACTTGCGGAAATATTGGGCAAGCAATTCGTTGTTCTACCACAAATCCATTAGCAGCAGGGCAAACAAGTAATTCAACAGGAATGAATGGCTCAGAGTCCGACGCTTCTGAAGGACCTGGAGAAAGTGGCAATGGATTTGTTAAATGGTTAAATGTAGCTGTTGGAGACTCCTATTTTATTGTTATAGATAGACCCATCGGAGATGGTGGATTCGATCTTCAATGGACTGGAAGTGCTACCACTGGAAAATCTCCCTTCCCTCCGGCTCCTACTGCTAATAAAATTTTAAATAAAAAAGAATGTACCATTGACGGAAAGTTTGATTTTGATTTAAACACCTATAAAAATCAAATTAATTCTGATAGTAATAATACTGTAGATTTTTTTGCTTCATTAAACGATGCTTCTGATAATATAAATCCTATTCCAAATACTCAAAATATTTCAGAAGAAGAAAAAACAATTTACAGTAGAGTTACTAACCCTAATGGATGTTTTGACATTACAGATTTTAAAATTTCAGCTTACAAAGAGCCAATTTTCAACAACAACACATTAGTACAATGCGATCTCGATAACAATTCTACCGATAAAACCACATCCTTTAATTTAACACAAGCTGAAGCTCAAGGGATAAATAACAATCCTGATTATTCAATGTTTTATTACAAATCTATAGCTGACAGAAATTCGGGGGGTTCTATTATAAATCCTGAGAACTTTACAGCAAAAGACGGGGAGACTATCTATGTAAAAGTTATAAATAAAAATGGTTGTGAAGCTGAAGGAGAAATTAAGTTAAAAGTTAATCCAACACTTGCCGGTCTTGATAAAATAGGTCCATTTTACGTATGTGCAAACAATGAGAGTAGCATCACTCCAGAGGGAACTTTCGACTTAAAATATATTAAAGATACCCACTTTAAAAATTTAGATATTGCTTTATATAATTCTTTAAATGATGCTTCTTTAGAGCTCAATAAAATTACTAGCGACCAGATTACAACTGCAAGTAAAACAATTTATGCACGTATTGAAAAAAATAATGAATGCCAAGATGTAAAACAATTTGATTTAGTAGTTAATAAAAAGCCTATCGTTAATCTTCCTAATCCGCTACCGCTAATATGTCTGAATGATCCTGAAGCTTTTATTACAGCAGAATCTGGTTTTGATGAATATAAATGGGTAAAGATTGATGATACTGGAAACGAAACTACCGTTGGTACTAGTCGAAATGTCACCATTACTTCTCCAGGGAATTACAAACTTATTTTGAAGAATATATATAGTGATGCTGCGGGAGTTATTCAAAATGAATGTTCCAACTTTAAAACATTTACAATCAACACCTCTAATATTGCCACTTTTACTCCTGATCCAGAAGTAGAAGATATTTATGAAAATAATAGAGTTACGGTTTTTGTAGAAGGAAAAGGAGACTATTTATATGCTATTGAAGATATTGTAGGCCCATACCAAACAAGTAATGTTTTTGAAAACGTTCCAAAAGGTTTTGCTACTATTTATGTGCGTGATAAAAATGGCTGCGGAACTGTTTCTAAAACGATTTCTATAATTGGTTACGATAAATTTTTCACTCCAAACAACGACAACCATAATGATTACTGGAGAATCAGCGGAATTAATAGTTCAACCCAATCGGGGTCTTATGTTTTTATATTCGACAAATACGGAAAACTAGTAAAGCAACTCAACCCTTTAAGCAGAGGCTGGGATGGAACTTTTAACGGGATTCCACTACCAGCATCCGATTATTGGTTTAGGGTAAAATTAGATGATGGTCGCGATTTTAAAGGACATTTTACCTTAAAAAGGTAAGATTAAAATCTAGCAGTCGCTTAAATTTACTCCAACAGCCAATCCTCCTTCAGAGGTTTCTTTATATTTAGAATTCATATCTTTTGCTGTTTCCCACATGGTATTTACCACTTTATCCAAAGGAACTTTTGTGTTTTTCGGGTCGGTTTCCAAAGCTAATTCTGCCGCATTAATTGCTTTTATAGCCCCCATAGAATTCCGTTCAATACAAGGTATTTGCACAAGCCCCCCAATAGGATCACACGTAAGCCCTAAATGATGCTCCATTGCTATTTCAGCAGCTATTAAAACTTGCTCTGGAGTTCCTCCTAAAAGTTCCGTAAGTGCTCCAGCAGCCATAGCCGAAGAAACTCCAATCTCTGCTTGGCAACCACCCATAGCTGCTGATATAGTAGCTCCTTTTTTGAAAATACTTCCAATCTCTCCAGCCACTAAAAGGAATTTCTTGATTTCATCAAATCCAGCATCATGATTTTCAATTACCATATAATACATTAAAACAGAAGGGATTACACCAGCACTTCCATTAGTAGGTGCTGTAACAACTCTTCCTAAAGCAGCATTCACCTCATTTACAGCAATAGCAAAACAACTCACCCATTTTAGGATTTGCCTAAATTTTACTTCTGTTAGTCTAATAGCTTCCAACCATTCTTGAGGCGAATTATACTTTATCTCTCCTATCAATTTTTTATGGGTATCAAAAGCTCTTCGTCTTACATTTAAGCCTCCAGGTAAATTTCCTTCTGTATGGCAACCCGTATACATACACTCAAGCATGGTATCCCAAATACGGTGCAATTCTCTATCTATTTCTTCCTCAGAACGTAAGGATCGTTCGTTTTCTAAAACAATTTCAGAAATGCTTGCGTTTTCTTGGTGACAATAATCCAACAATTCCGTTCCTTTTTGGGTTGGAAAAGGAAAGGTTTTAAGAGTTTTTAAATTCTCCTTCGCATGAATAAGCTCTTCTTTTACTACAAAACCTCCTCCAATAGAATAATACGTTTCTGAAGATGTAGCGCCAGAATCTAGTCTTGCTTCAAATGTGAGTCCGTTTGCATGAAATGGTAAAAAATCTCTATGAAAAACAATTCCTTCTTTAAAATTAAAATCTAATTGTCTCTCCCCATTAAAATTGATGATATGTTCCGTTTTAATAGTATTTACAATCCCATCAATAGTATCAATAGGAATATATTCTGGATCGGCTCCAGAGAGGCCAAGTAAAATAGCCAAGTCTGTAGCATGACCTTTTCCTGTTAAAGAAAGAGAACCGTAAACATGAACCTTAATAGAAGTTACTTGCTCAAACAAGCCTTCTTCTTTTAATTCAGCTATCCAACGCTCTCCAGCTCTCCACGGGCCTAAGGTATGAGAACTCGATGGTCCCACGCCTATTTTCAACATATCGAAAACACTAATACACTCCATTTACGCAATCGTTAAAGATTGGTGGCAAATATACATTTTGTTAGGAAAGAATAAAGAATTTCTTATAAAGTTATATTTCGGTTGATAGTTGATGGTTATTTGTTAAATGTAAGAAAGTTTGTGAAGCTGGAAGCAAAAAAGGAGACAAGAGACAAGAGACAAGAAATGCAGTGTTCAGTTCAGTAGGCGTACATTTTCAATCAAGAGTCAGGAATCAAGAGACAAGAAAAAATGCAAAAAAAGACAAGAATAGAGAGAAGAGAATATAGATTTTGCATCTAACTCTTTTTCGAATTTGTAGTTAACCATAAACTAAAAAACTGCTGCTTATTGAAAGAAGTCGGAAGACGGAAGTCGGAAGCAAAAAAGGAGACAAGAGACAAGAAAAAAAGCAAAAAAAATGACAAGAATAGAGAGAAGAGAATATAGATTTTGCATTCTAACTCTTTTCGAATTTGTAGTTAACCATAAACTGAAAAACTGCATACTGTAACTGCCAGCTGAACACTCCCGTCTTCGGTCTTCGGTCTTCCGACCTTTTTACTCACATTTCCAAATCTTCAAATTGACACATTTTTCAACTTTGAACCTTTGAACCTCTAAAAATTAACACTCAATAGTTCTAAAAGTAAGATTAATTCTAGGCTTTAAAGTCTGTTTGGTAGGTGGGAGTCGGTGTAACCAATGCGTTTGTGTAAGTCCTTTCATTTCTAAAAGACTCCCATTTTCAAGAATTATATCTATTTTTTCTTTGGTTGATTTATGTTTAAAAGAAAATTTCCTTACCGCTCCAAAACTCAAGGAACCAATCGCTCCATTTGTTTTAAGTGCTGTTTCTCCATCACTATGCCAAGCCATTCCTTCACTCCCATCATGATACAAATTTAGTAAGCAAGAGTTAAAAGTCTCTCCCGTAACTTCTTCTGTTTTTTTCTTTAATTCTAATAATACTTTTGTCCACGGAAGTGCAGATTTAGTTGTTTTAGAATACGTATACTGAAAAGGCTCATCTCCATACCAAGCTACTTTTCGTTTTGTTATTATTCTTTTCCCGAAGATGATAGCTTCATCATTTTTCCAATGGATATTATTGAATAACTCTTCATAAAAAGCTATCGCCTCTTTATTATTAAATATTTTTCCGTAGTAATAAACCTCTCCATCTTTGTTTAAAATATTACGTTGACTTTGAGGTGTTGCATCAAATAAATCCATTTATTTTCATGTAAAAAACTTACTTATATACAAAGATGAATAAATTATCCTAAGCAAGAAAACTACGCTTAAAAAACCAAACATAATCCATCCTTCAGATTATTATTAGAATTAAAAGTATAGAGATCTGTAATAGTTTATAAAGGAAAGTATAATGTTTCCCTATTAAAAATAGAAAGTAGATTTACTGAAATAATTTCATAACTCTTACCATATAATCTTTACCCTATTTTCTTTCAGCAAAGCGGTCTTACACCTCAAGATGTTATAAATAAATTTTCACAAAACATAAACAACATGCTACCATATTGTTTGTTAAATTTGTAAGATGCGATTCACTATAAAATCAGACTACAAACCAACGGGAGATCAACCAAATGCAATCAAACAGTTGGTTGAAGGAATTGATTCCGAAGAAAAATACCAAACCCTTTTAGGAGTTACAGGATCTGGAAAAACTTTTACGGTTGCCAATGTTATTGAAACGGTACAAAAACCAACCTTGGTTTTAGCGCACAATAAAACATTGGCTGCACAATTATATTCAGAATTCAAACAATTCTTCCCCGATAATGCGGTAGAATATTTTGTTTCTTATTATGATTATTATCAGCCCGAAGCCTATATTCCAGTAACTGGAACCTATATTGAAAAAGATTTATCTATAAATGATGAAATTGAAAAACTCCGATTAAGCGCTACTTCTTCCTTACTTTCTGGACGAAGAGATGTATTGGTTGTAGCTTCTGTTTCTTGCTTGTATGGTATTGGAAATCCTGTTGAATTTCAGAAAAATGTAATTTCTATTGAGAGAGATCAAGTAATTTCTCGTACTAAACTTTTACACCGACTAGTACAAAGTTTATACGCACGTACTACTGCAGAATTTACTCATGGAAGTTTTAGAGTAAAAGGAGATGTTGTAGATGTGTATCCTAGTTATGCTGATGATGCTTTTAGAATTCATTTTTTTGGTGATGAAATTGAAGAAATTGAAGCTTTTGATCCGAACACAAACAAGGTTTTAGAAAAATACGACCGACTCAATATCTACCCTGCAAATATGTTTGTTACCTCGCCAGATGTGCTACAAAATGCTATCCATCAAATTCAAGATGATATGGTAAAGCAAGTGGATTATTTTAAAGAAGTAGGGAAACCTTTGGAAGCAAAACGTTTGGAAGAACGTACTAATTTTGACTTAGAAATGATTCGCGAATTAGGGTATTGCAGCGGTATTGAAAACTACTCTCGTTACCTAGATGGAAGACAACCAGGAACTCGCCCTTTCTGTCTATTAGATTATTTTCCAGATGATTACTTAATGGTTGTAGATGAAAGTCATGTTACCATTCCTCAAGTACATGCCATGTATGGCGGCGATAGAAGTAGGAAAGAAAACTTAGTAGAATACGGATTTAGGCTACCCGCAGCAATGGACAATAGACCCTTAAAATTTGAAGAATTTGAGGCATTACAGAACCAAGTTTTATATGTTAGCGCAACGCCAGCAGATTATGAATTGCAACTAAGCGATGGAGTCTATGTAGAGCAAGTAATTAGGCCAACAGGCTTATTAGACCCTGTTATTGAAGTTCGTCCAAGCGAAAATCAGATTGACGATTTAGTAGAAGAAATCCAGCAACGAGTGGAAAAAGATGAACGTATTTTGGTTACGACTCTTACCAAAAGAATGGCCGAAGAGCTTACAAAATATTTAAGTCGGATTCAAATTCGTTGTCGTTATATCCACAGTGATGTAGACACCTTAGAGCGGGTAGAAATTATGCAAGATTTACGAAAGGGAATTTTTGATGTCCTTATTGGTGTAAATCTTTTAAGAGAAGGACTTGATTTACCAGAAGTTTCTCTTGTTGCTATTTTAGATGCTGATAAAGAAGGTTTTTTACGTAGTGCACGTTCATTAACGCAAACAGTAGGGAGAGCTGCTCGAAATTTAAATGGTAAAGCTATTATGTATGCTGATAAAATAACGACGAGTATGCAAAAAACTATAGACGAGACCACCTACCGTAGAGAAAAACAAATAAATTATAACACCAAACACAATCTTGTTCCTACAGCACTTAAGAAAAACCTTGATAGTGCCTTAGGAAAAAACTCAATCTCCACTTATCAACTAGAAAAAGAAGCTGCAAGACAAGCTGCAGAACCTGAATTAGATTACTTACCAAAAGAAAAAATCGAAAAGATTATTCGAGATAAACGTAAATCTATGGAAAAAGCAGCCAAAGAACTCGATTTTATGGAAGCTGCAAAATTACGAGACGAAATAAAAAGCTTGCAAGAACGTATTTAAATTAGAATAATGCCGAAACAATTTATTACAAATAAACTAAAGAAGACTATATCAAGAATTGGAATGTAATTTAGAATACTGAAAAAGGCAAAGAGCAAATAAAAAAATAACATTACTCAATAAATACGGTTATAGTTTATTGCTAGCTTCGGTTTACGACGTAAAATCCTCGCAGATTCTCAAGTAGCAAACCGAAAACAAGTACAATAGATGGCATTAGGAAAAACATGTAAATTTTCGGATATTTAAAACAAATTATGATACTATGGCAACAGTAGATACTATAAGAAACGGATTGATAGATAAAATACTATCCATTAAAGATAAAGATTTTTTAGTTGCTCTTGACAAATTAATCGCTTCCAGTTCTTGCGAATCAGAAATGATAGAATTGACTAAAGAACAAAAAGCAATTTTGGAAATGAGCGAACAAGATATTACAAATGGAGAACTGATTTCTCAGGAAGCAATGGAGAAAAGAAATATAGAATGGCTAAACGCAATATAATTTGGACACGAACTGCTGACATTCAGTTTGTAGGAATTCTAGAATATTGGGTTAAGAGAAATAAATCCAACACTTATTCAAAAAAACTAGTAAAGCTAGTCTCCGATCGAACAAAGCAAATTGCAGATGAACCTCTTATTTATAAAGCAACTGATTTTAAAGACATAAGAGTTACTTCGGTAGGAAATTTCAGTATTTATTATAAAGTTAAATCCAAAGAAATTATAATCACAGCTTTTTGGGATAATAGACAAAACCTGAAAGAACTATTGGAAATATTGAATCATAAAAAATAACGTTGCCAATAACAATAAACTATATAAATGCCGAAACAATTTATTATCAATGGGGACAAAATTCATGATATTCCTTCTTTTTACAAAGAGATAAATCGGTTATTTATGAGCGCTGAAAACTGGAAAATTTCTGAAAGTTTAGATGCTTTAAACGATTTGTTTTATGGTGGTTTTGGCGCATTAAAGTCGGTTGAAAAATTTGATTTGATTTGGAAGAATATCAGTAAAAATAAATCTGATTTAGGAATAGAAGCTACATTAAATTTTTATAAAAAGAAACTCGAAGAACCTGCTGTATTTAATATTGATTTCATTCAAAAAAAGATAACCGCATTAGAGCAAGGGACTGGTCAAACCTACTTTGAAATTATAATGGAAATCATTAAAAATCATCCAAGAATTAATTTAATCGAAGTGTGATTTTTAAAGTTATGGAAAACATCTTAACTATTTAAATCAATAATATTATAAAATACTAATAATCAATATTTTACATGATTTAAATGCTATTTATTAATTCCAAGAATCCTATCTTTGAATTCTTTATTTACCGCTACATAATCTACCACATGGTCTGTATTGAACTCCATTTTTTCATTTTTGCCTCTTTTTGCTTTTTTATTAATGATAGATAAGTAACAATCATTATGTCTAGAAGTGTATAATATGAAAATACTATGGCTTCTTTGGGGATTTATTTGTAATGATATAGTCTCTAAAACTTCAAGATTTGACTCTTCAATTTTAGCTACAGTTTTTTTAACATTTACAATATAATCGAAGGGCTTTAACTTTAGTTCTTTATACCAACAATTCTCTCTTTCACAAAACGGTTTTCTATATTTATTTATTGTCATTAAGCAAACCACTAAAACTATAAGAAACTCAATAAACCATACAATATATAAAAAAGTTCCGTTAACACTATTGCTAGAACTTCCCCCAACAGACCAAGTACCGGTTTTAGTGATTTCGCTAATTATACTAAATAAAATCTCTGGATTGCTCAATAGAAATAATAATTGAGAATAATTAATATTACTTACAGTTATACCTAATCGAGAGGTTCCATAACTTTCTCCAGCATTTACAACAAGATCGACCCAAATAAGCCAGTGAAAATATAACGCAATACATGATCCAATAAAACCAAAAATAATAGACAACCAAAAATTTCTAACTTTACCTATACCAATTACAAACTTATCTATTGAATAACCTATTGCGAATCCAAAAAGAATTGTAATAATAAAATTAATGTAAACAAAAGGTATATACAATAAGCGGAAATATGGTTATCGATACTAATGAAAAATATAAAATAGAGCTATAAGAAAATGCTCCAGATGGAGAGTAATACTTTACCATACTATATAAATGTAGGATTAATAAAAAGCAATTAAATATAGCAAATAATTCTTATACTTAATCTAAAAACAGTGAATCCTCCCATTGTCCCAATTTGTTAAATGTTATGACGAATCAATATCTCGGACTTGCCCACGCAATAATTAAACGAAACTAATTTAACTCATCTAAACAGAGACCTTCAATATAGTCACAAAAGAAGTTTTAGGGACTTAAACTCACTATAAATTGAATAAAATTCAATAAAAAACGAAAATGGTTAAAATATTTTCCTTTCTCATCCGACTATATAGTATAACGCATCCCAACTAAATGAATCAAAAGGAAAAAAATAGTTTTATAAAGCGAGTATCTGCTTCCGAAGAAGGGAAACTAATTTACTTTCTAAAACAATGGATTCCTAATAGAGAGGATGCAAAAGATATTGTACAAGATGTGTTTTACAATTTGATACTTGGTTTTGAAGAAATAAAAGATCTGGACAAAATTACATCGTGGCTATACAGCACCGCTAGATTTAAAGCTATTGATTTTATTAGGAAAAAGAAACCAACTAACGCCTCAGATTTGACTAGAAAAGAAGATGATGATAATGAAATCTTTGAATGGATACAAGAACACACCCTTCCCGACCAAGAAACAGAATTATGGAAAGAAGAAGTTTCCAAAGTTCTTGAAAATACCTTAGAGAAACTCCCCCAAGAACAACGAGATGCTTTTGTGCTCTATGAACTAGAAGGGTTTCCAATTGCACAAATAGCTGAATTAAAACAAACATCGGTCAATACCATTTTATCGAGAAAACGCTACGCCGTTTCCCGTTTAAAAATAGCATTACAAGAATTATACAACGAATTAAACGATTAAGGATATGAAAGGATTAAAAATTATTGGATTTATATTTTTTAAAGTAGCCATTATTGCGCTCTATGTTTTTATAGTAATGCATTTATGGAATTGGCTTATGCCAGATATTTTTGGAATAACAACCCTCACTTTTTGGCAAACCCTAGGTGTATTATTGCTTTGCAAACTTCTGTTTTTAGGAAGTGGCTGGGGCGGTTACAGAGGCAAATTTAAAGGAAGACGAGGTCGACCATCTAGAAAACCTTGGGAAAACGGAATTAAACAACGATTAAGAGAAAGATGTAAAAACCATAAAACCAACAATGATGAACAATAGAAGCACATTAGAAATATTAGTCTTTGCCACTAATATACATTCTACCGAGCAAATAAACCGTGTACTAGAAAAGCTATTAATCCACCCTGGAATTAAACAGGCAAATTTTGATCTTGAAGATATTGACAAGATTTTAAGAGTTGTTTCTTGTGGTATTACCGAAAAGGAAGTTGAAGAAATATTACAAACTCTAAACATACAATGCTTAGCACTTGTATAGACAGACTTACATATAAAACCCTAACTAAAACACAAAAATGCCCCGAATTTATCGGGGCATTCCTTAATTAACTAACTAACTTAAACATTATGAAAAACTAATCTTTACGCAATCTCTATAAGCCTTTTTGGTTTTGGCAAGGCCTCATCTTTTTTAGGCAATGTTAATGTTAACACTCCCGCTTCGTAAGTAGCATTTATTTCATCACTATTTACTGTTTTTGGCAATGTAAAGAGTCTTTTAAATGAAGAAAAACTAAACTCTTTTCTACTATACATTTCAGTTTTATCTTCAGATTCTTTTTCTGTTTTTACTTCAGCAGAAACAGTTAATACCTCTTTATCTACCTCTATTTTAAAATCTTCTTTTTTAAATCCAGGAACAGCAAGCGCTAACGAAAACCCTTTATCGTTTTCTAAAATATTTACTGCTGGAACAAAAGATTTTTTGTTCTCCATTCCCCCAAACCAATCTGGATTTAATACCTCATCAAAAAAAGTTGGGAACATTACGTTGTTTCTTTTTACTAAACTCATAATTCTATATTTTTTAATTAAACTGTAATTTTTAATAATCGTTTGATAGCCTTAAAACAAATTCAATTCCAAGTTTAATTAAATGTCAAAATGTCTTGTTTGCGTAGTTTAACAATGACAAAATGTCCTTTTTGAATTTTTTTAATGTGCTATTTCAATAAAAATAACTGTCATCTGCCTTTAAAACCATATTTTTAAATGAAGAAAAACATGATTAATGAAGCAACTATTTAGAAAATTAAGAACCTTTCTTAATACCATTGAAAGTCAGATTGCCTTTTATCCTACAATTATTGCCATTTGCGGTTGCTTATTCGCTTTTATATTAATTTATTTAGAGAGTCTAGGAATTTCAAGGTATTTAAGAGAAAACCTACCAATGCTAGTATTGGACAATGAAGAAACCGCCCGCTCTTTATTAAGTGTTTTTATTGGCGGATTAATTTCTCTTATGGTTTTTAGTTTTTCTATGGTAATGGTATTACTCAATCAAGCATCTAGCAATTTTTCTCCTAGAATATTACCAGGACTTATTTCCAACCGTAAACATCAACTAGTTTTAGGCGTTTTTTTGGCTACTCTCCTCTATTGTATTTTTATTTTAGTATCTATAGCTCCAACAGCAGACAAAGATAAAATACCCGGTTTTTCAGTATTGATAAGCATTATATTAACTGTTTTCTGTCTCGCAGCTTTTGTATATTTTATCCATTCTATCTCCCAATCAATTCAAATAAACAATATTTTGGAAGGGATTTTTAATACTTCAAAAGTCAGACTTATGGATATTATTAAAAATCAGGAATTAAATAAAAATAAGTTTCCAGACACCTCAAACTGGCATTCCTACAACTCCAATAGATCTGGATACTTCCAAAATACTTCTATTGATGCGCTCCTTAAAATTTCTCAAAAAAAGGAGTCTAAACTTAAAATTTTAGTTGCCAAAGGAAATTTTGTATTGCATGGAGTTCCTTTATTTTCTTCTGAAAAAGAATTAGATGAAGAAACTATAAACGACATTCTAAGCACTTTTATTTTTGGCAAAGGGGAACTTATTGAGAACAACTATGTTTTAGCATTTAAACAAATTACAGAAATTACCGTCAAAGCTATGTCTCCAGGTATTAATGACCCTGGAACTGCCTTGAATGCTATAGATTATTTAACAGAACTCCTTGCCATTAGAATGAAAAAGGAGGACGTAAGCATTCATTTTATTGAAGACGAAGCACTTATTTATCAAACCTCCATAAGTTTTGAAGAATTACTTTACAATATAATGGCTTCTATTAGATTGTATTGCAAACACGACATTATTATTATTCAGAAACTAATGGTTATGTTTAGATTTTTACATTTCCAAGAATGCATTGATAACACCTATAAAAAAGTAATTTTAGAGGAAGTTAAAACTTTAATTAATGATGCTGAAAACAACCTAACTAGCAATAGAGACAAAGAAGCATTGAGCAAACAATTAAATTTTTTCAACATAAAAATGAAAAATACCTAATTGTAATAAGTCTTAAAAATATCCACCAGAACCTTAGGAGGAACTACCCGATTTGGATAATTATCCATAACTCCTAAAACCCTGTCTATTGCAAAAGGACTAAGTCCCATTCGGATTCCAAACTCTTTTAAACGCTGTATCTCATTAGGATGGTTTTCCTTATCTATATTCATTAACAAAACCAACCTATGGAATTGTAAAATCCGTTCAGATTCTGGTGATGGCGGAATGTAGCGAGTGTTTTTTGTTTTAAAAAGCGCATCCAAATCGTCTTTCTCTACTTCCATATGTTTGGCAATAGTGTAAATAAAATTATACTCCTGTTCATTTACCGTATGATCCGCTTGAATTAAGGCTATCATTTCTGAAAGCAAGCTAAGTTTTTGTTCTTTTTCACTCATAAAAATGGGGCAATTTTGAGTTTATAATGACAACTAAAATATGGAATTTTTAATATAAATCTTAAAATCTCCTTAATTTTCATCAAGAAATCCCCTCCTTTTTCAAAAGAAAAAATTAAAAAGACTATCTTGCGCCATTAAACTAATAGTCTATCGAATAAATAGATTTTTATGATTCAAACTGAAAAGAGATTATATACTGACGAAGAAATTCAGCAGTTAAACAAAAAATACAAGCCGCTAACTATTCACGAAAGAGTTGCGGAACTATATAACGATTTTGATGAAGCCGAAATCATGCTTACCAGTTCTTTTGCTTCTACTTCCGCTTTTTTACTACATCTTTTTTCTGAAGTAAATAAAAAACAAAAAGTTTATTTTATCGATACTGGATATCATTTTCCAGAAACTTTAGACTACAAAACTAAACTAACACAGCTTTACGGATTAAACGTAGCTTCTATTAGTGCATTAAAAGACGAGTATGAATTTACTGTTCAAGACGAAACTTACAGAAAGAATCCTGAATTTTGCTGTAGCATCAATAAAGTAAAACCTTTAGATTTAATCAAAAAGAAATATAATGTCTGGGTTTCTGGCCTGATGGAGTGGCAAAGCGACCACAGAGCTACTTTAGATATTTTTGAAATGCGAGGGGAGATTTTAAAGTTTTATCCTTTGTTAGATATTTCAAAAGAAGAAAGAGATTTATACATTAAAGAGCACACCCTACCATTCCATCCATTAGTTGCAAAAGGATATAATTCCATTGGTTGCAAGCATTGTACTGTGCCTGGCGAAGACCGAAGCGGCAGATGGAATAATAGTCCGAAAACAGAGTGTGGACTTCATCTCTAAAACCTTATAATACATCTTCATTTTAAGACACCTTAACTTTTCTTTCTAAAAAATAACATTTATTATGATAAGCTTAGGAAGGATTTGTAACATTTTCAATGATTAAAACAAGATCTTTAGTAAACTCCCTTAAGGCATGTTTGCAGAGGGATTAAAGAAAACTATTAATCATTAAAAAAATTATTATGAATACTGAAGAATTAAAAGGAAAGTGGAATCAAGTTAAAGGAAAAGTAAAACAAAAATACGGGGATTTAACTGACGACGATTTAACGGTTGCTGAAGGTAAATTTGATGAAATGCTAGGACGAGTTCAAGAAAAAACAGGAAAAACCAAAGAAGAACTTAGAGAAGAATTCGAAAATTTATAGAATTTTAAAAAGTGGCTGCCTAAAATGCAACTTAGATGCATTTTAGGCAGCCACTTTTTATTTATCTTTTCAATAAAAAAACTTTTTTACAGAATATACAGCATTATCCATCAGACTTACCTCACCAACATCTCATTTGCTACAAATTCAAATCTCACCAAACCATCATCATCAATTTTATCAAGCTTTACCGTTTGTAATGTATTTACTAATGCTGGATCCCAAGGAGCTTTCACTTTTACATAATTCTCTGTAAATCCATGGATATATCCTTCTTTATTTTCTCCTTCAAATAATACGGTTCTTTGCGTATTTAACTGACTCTCATAAAAAGCCCGTCTTTTCTTTGCAGACAACCCTCTAAGCATTTTACTGCGTTTAGCACGAACTTTACCAGGAACCACCCCTTCCATTTCTGCCGCCACTGTATTATCTCTTTCAGAATAAGTAAATACATGCAGATAAGAAATATCTAATTCATTTAAAAAATTATAAGTTTCAAGAAAATGTTCATCTGTTTCTCCAGGAAAACCAACAATTACATCCACCCCAATACAAGCGTGAGGCATTGTTTTTTTTATCTGACTCACCCTATCAACATAAAGCTCACGCTGATACCTTCTACGCATTAACCCTAAAATATGATTACTTCCGCTTTGTAATGGAATATGAAAATGAGGAACAAAAGTTCTACTTTGAGAAACAAAATTGATGGTTTCATTTTTCAAAAGGTTAGGCTCTATAGAAGAAATACGGAGACGTTCAATCCCTTCTACTTTATCTAAAGCTGTAACGAGCTCATAAAAAGTATGTTCGTGTTTTTTATTTCCAAACTCCCCTTTTCCATAATCGCCAATATTTACTCCTGTAAGGACAATTTCTTTTATCCCTTGATCAGAAATTTCTTTAGCATTTGTCAAGACATTCTCTAAGGTATCACTTCTTGAAATCCCACGAGCTAAAGGAATAGTACAATACGTACATTTATAATCACAACCATCTTGGACTTTTAAAAAGGCACGCGTTCGATCGCCAATAGAATAACTCCCTACATAAAAATCGGCTTCTTCTATTTCACAACTATGCACTTCTCCAAAATCATTTTTAGAAAGGTCGTTTAAATAATCGGTTATTTTGAATTTTTCGGTAGCCCCTAAAACCAGATCAACACCATTTACATCAGCAAGCTCTTCTGGCTTTAATTGTGCATAACAACCTATAGCCACAACAAAAGCATCAGGATTAACTTTCTGAGATTGTTTTACAATAGATTTAAAGCGTTTATCTGCATTTTCGGTTACAGAACATGTATTGATAACATAAATATCTGCTTCTTCAGAAAAATCGACTCTATCAAACCCTTCTTCCGTAAAATTACGAGCAATAGTAGAGGTTTCTGAAAAATTCAGTTTACAACCAAGTGTATAAAATGCAACTTTCTTTCTTTCCATTAAGATAAATTTTTCACCTATTCTTCAGCTTAAAAGCGGCTACTGAAAAAAGCGTACAAATATACCAACTTATTTGGAAGTATTAAAGGATTAGCCGCTCAGTCGAATATTTTTCTCTAAAAAGAAACAATATAAATAACTGAATATTATAGTTTTGTATTAAAAATTTTAACCAAACAACTATGGACTTAAAGTCTGTTTTGCCACGAATACACAAATGATTGTAAAACCAATATATATTAGTGTATTCGTGGCATATAATAAGTTTTTAAAAGCTGAAGCGGATGTAATGAATGCATAGTTTCGACTAAATTTGAAACCAATGAATAATTACTCTTTACGCCACCTTTTTGTTATTTCAAAAACATGATTTAAAATAGCTTCCTCTTCAGCATTAAACTCATAACCCCGACGCTCCATCATTGCTTTTGCGGTAGCATATGCCTTTTTGGGCTGGTAAGTTGTAAAACCACCTGTTCCACCCCATTGAAAACTTGGAATAAAATTTCGTTGGTAACCACTTCCAAAAATATTTGTGCTTACCCCTACCACTGTTCCTGTATTAAACATTGTATTGATTCCACACTTGCTATGATCTCCCATCATAAGTCCACAAAACTGCAAACCTGTTTTTGCAAAATTTTCGGTTTCATAATTCCATAAACGCACTGGTGAATAATCATTCTTAAGATTAGAGCTATTAGTATCTGCACCAATATTACACCATTCGCCTAAAACAGAATTTCCAAGAAAACCTTCGTGCCCTTTATTAGAGTTAGCAAAAAGTACCGAATTATTTACCTCTCCTCCTATTTTACAACCAGGACCAATAGTAGTTGGTCCGTATATTTTGGCGCCCATTTTTACAATAGCATTTTCCCCAAGTGAAAATCCACCACGGATAATACTGCCTTCCATTACTAAAGAGTTTTTCCCTAAATAAATAGGCCCATTAGCAGCATTAAGCGTACAGAATTCGACAGAAACCCCTTCTTCTAAAAATATATTTTCAGCAGCAATAACATTGTTACTACTAGGAATTGGCTGACTAGCTCTATCTGAAGTTATTAAATTAAAATCGGCTTCTATAGCTTCTCCATTTTTTGAAAAAATATCCCATGTATTTTGAACTTGAATACATTCTCCCTCATATTCAATAGCCTCGTATTTAGACAAATCTACCTCTTCTTGAGCTTCTGTTGTGTAAAAAGCAATAACCTCTTCTCCTAAAAATATAGCTTGATTATTCTCTAAGTTTTTAACTAACTCGATTAAATCTTCATTTGGTAAAAAAGACGAATTAATAAGAATATTTTGTTCCATTTCTACCATTGGAAATTTTTCAGCTAAATAATCTTCTGTAATTGTAGTGGTAGTGTAACCCAAAAATCTCTCCCATTTTTCACGAATAGTAAGTATTCCTATTCTAATATCAGCAACAGGACGAGTATATGTAAAAGGCAACAAGGCGTTGCGCGAAGGACCATCAAAAAGAATATAGTTCATGGTAAATAATTTTAAAATATATTTATTTCAATTCAATTAATACAACTCCATTACTCCCATTATATCCATATATAGCAGTCGAATTGTTGTTTGGCTTTAGAATTTCAAATTTAGCAATTTGCTTGTTCGTGTATTTATTTAAATCTGAAATCTTAGCTGTTTTTTTATCTACAAGTATTAATGGAAAATTCCAATGATCGGTTTTGTCAGTAATATTTAACTCCCTTCTCATCCTCTTCCCGGCTCTATAGTAAAAATCTGTTTTGGATACGTCTTTATCTAAAAATCTATCAATCCGAATACTCGTCATTCCCCACCGATAACTCCCAGAAGATAAAGAGTTTAAAAACTCACTCTTTAAATTTCCTGTGTCAACAGTTTTATCAAGCATGCCAAGAATTTGAACAACCGTTTTACAGTTGTCACTTCTTTCTGAACTTGGCGACCAAAAACTAACTATCTTATAACTATTTTTTGTTGAAATTTCAATGAATACAAAACCCCCATCAACCCCTCTATAATCCTCATTTTCAAGATTCATTACTCTTGAAACTAACAAGGAATCCATTATATTCTTAGAAATTTGCTCTGATATTTTAAACGTCTTAAATACTAATTTTTCATTAGTAGTGTAGATTTTGTAATTAGAAAAAGTAGCGTTATTATAATTTATAGTAAAGACTTCGTGAGTTTGCCAAATCCTAATATTCAAAGAATCTGTTGATGTCCTTAAATCTTTCAAATCGAGTTCCCTTATTTTTTTTGGTAAAGTTTTAATAAAACTTTCCACTACTCGAGTTTTTGGTATATCCAACCGTTTCTGTCCAAATGTTGGATGCAAAATAAAAATCAGACCAAACAGTATCAATATCTGTTTCATATTAACAGTATGTTAGCATTCCACACAATAAAGGAATAAAGATAGTTTAATGAATGTTATTTAAAAAAGAGATTACAGTTAAAAAAAACTGTATTAAAAACAAAAAAACCTCTGAAAAAATCAGAGGTTTCTGTATACGTATAAAAGTTCTTTATTTTTTGAACTTTGAATATTTGTTTTTGAACTTATCAATACGTCCTGCCGTATCAATTAGTTTAGACTTACCAGTATAGTAAGGGTGCGATGATCTAGAAATCTCCAATTTAATCACAGGATATTCAACACCATCAACCTCTATAGTCTCTTTTGTTTCTGCTGTAGATTTAGTAATAAAAACGTCATCGTTAGACATGTCTTTAAATGCAACTAATCTATAATTTTCTGGATGTATACCTTTTCTCATCGCTATATATTTTAAACTTCACAATTTTTTCGAGGTGCAAATTTATCAATTTATTTTAGATAACCAATACTTTTTACTCAAAAATTGTAAGTATTTTTTTTATTTCTATTTTATGTAACAAATATACAAGAATATCTACTAATTTTATATAAAACTATTCAACTATAAAAAAATGGAAAACACACAACCAACAACAGGGAAATTTGCAATAAGGTTTGGTCTTATTCTTGGTGGTATTGGAATTATTTTTAGCCTAATGCTTTACTTTATGGATATGCAATATGACCAAGGAATGGGGAAACAAATAGTTTCTACTGTTTTCTTAGTCGCTATTATTGCTCTAGCAATTTTTCAATTTAAAAAAGCAAACGGAGGTTATTTAACCCTTGGTGAAGCTTTGAAAACTGGTATCGGAACTGCTCTTATAGGTGCAGTTATTACAGTTATATATCTATTATTATATGTAAATGTTATCGACCCCGATTTTAGCACGAAAATAGCAGATATAGCTAGAGCAGGAATGATTGAAAACAATCCTGAATTAACTCAAGAACAAATCGATACTGCGGTAGAAATGCAACAGAAGTTTTTCTGGGTAACCTATCCTATTATTTTCATCTTTAATATTTTTATTGGATTTATTGTTTCTTTAATAACAGGACTTATCTTGAAAAAATCTGAAAATGAAATGTAATTCATATCTTTGATTTTTATTTTAGATATAAAACATTCATGGATATATCAGTAGTTATACCACTACTCAACGAACAAGAGTCTTTAATAGAATTACACGATTGGATTGTAAAAGTTATGCAATCCAATCGTTTTTCTTATGAACTCATTTTTATAGATGATGGGAGTACAGACAATTCTTGGGAAACCATTCAAACCCTTTCTGCAAATAACAGTTCTGTAAAAGGGATTCGCTTTTTAAAGAATTTTGGGAAATCACAGGCACTACATGCTGGTTTTGAAATGGCGCAAGGCGATGTAGTTATTACAATGGACGCAGACCTTCAAGACAATCCTGAAGAAATTCCCGAACTATTCAACCTCATAAAAGATAACAATATCGACTTAGTTTCTGGATGGAAAAAAGTGCGTTATGACTCGGTTATTTCTAAGAATTTACCTTCAAAACTTTTTAATTGGGCTGCAAGAAAAACCTCCGGGGTTAAGCTTCACGATTTCAACTGCGGACTAAAAGCATACCGTAAAGCGGTAGTAAAAACAATAGATGTACACGGAGAAATGCATCGGTACATTCCTGTATTAGCAAAAAATGCAGGTTTTACTAAAATTGAAGAGAAAGTAGTAAAACACCAAGCTAGAAAATATGGAACCACAAAATTTGGAATGGAACGCTTTATAAACGGTTTCCTAGATTTAATTACCATTTGGTTTATTTCAAAATTTGGAAGACAACCCATGCATCTTTTTGGCGCATTAGGGGTTTTAATGTTTATAATTGGCTTTTGTTTTGCCATCTATTTAGGCATTGATAAGCTGTTTTTTAGTCCTTATGGAAGACTCATAACACAGCGTCCTCAATTCTATATTTCGCTTACCGCAATGATTATTGGTACGCAACTTTTTATTGCTGGTTTCTTAGGAGAGCTTATTCTTAGAACCAAAAAACAAGAGAAAAGATACAAAATACAACAGACTATTAATTTAGACAGTTTTAAGGTTGAAATAACATCATAATTTCATACCTTAAAATATATTTGAAAAAATTAGCCAAAAATGATATCAGAAGAAAATTTAAACAACGCAAAAACTTGGTTAACCAACTTCTTTGATGCGGACACAAGAAAAGAGGTTCAAAAACTTATAGATTTAAATTCTGAAGAATTAAACGAAAGTTTCTACAAAAACTTGGAGTTTGGTACTGGAGGAATGCGAGGGACTATGGGGGTTGGAACAAATCGTATTAATAAATATACTCTCGGAAAGAATACGCAAGGACTTAGTAATTATTTAAAAAAGTCGTTTCCAAATGAAGAACTAAAAGTTGTTATAGCTTATGATTGTCGCCATAACAGTGATACATTAGCCAAAGTAGTTGCCGATGTTTTTTCTGCTAACGGAATAAAAGTTTATCTTTTTTCTGAACTCCGTACCACTCCAGAATTATCATTTTCGGTAAGACACTTAGGTTGCCAATGCGGAATTGTTTTAACTGCCTCTCATAATCCCCCAGAATATAATGGTTACAAAGTATACTGGAAGGATGGCGGACAAATAGTTCCACCTGAAGACCATGAAATTATTAAAGAAATTGAAAGCCTATCTTTTGAGACTATTAATTTTAATGCTGACGAAAATAAAATTGAATACATAGACAAAGAAGTAGACGAAGCTTTTATAAACGCCTCTGTTGAAAACGGAAGTTTTGGAGCCAAAGGGAAAGATGATTTCTCTATTGTTTTTACATCACTACACGGAACTTCTATTACTGTGCTTCCTGAGGTTTTAAAACGCGCGGGATACAATAATGTGCATATTGTTGAAGAACAAAGGAAACCCGATGGTAATTTCCCTACCGTAAAATCTCCTAATCCAGAAGAGCCAGAAGCCCTTGCTATGGCCATGAAAAAGGCAGATGAATTAAATGCCGATATGGTTATTGGAACAGATCCAGACAGTGACCGATTAGGAATTGCTGTTAGAGATAACGATGGAAAAATGGTGCTTCTAAACGGAAACCAAACGATGGTTTTAATGACTCGCTTCCTTCTTGATAAATGGAAAAAAACCAATCGTATCAACGGTAACCAATACATTGCTTCTACAATTGTTTCTACTCCAATGATGAGTGCTTTAGCAAAAGGCTATCAAGTAGATTACAAAGAAGCATTAACAGGTTTTAAATGGATTGCCAAAATGATAAAAGACTTCCCTATGCAAGAATTTATTGGCGGTGGTGAAGAAAGTTTTGGATTTATGGTAGGAGATTTTGTGAGAGATAAAGATGCTGTTACCTCTTCCCTACTTGCGTGCGAAATTGCGGCAGATGCAAAAGCAAAAGGGAGTTCGTTCTATAAAGATTTATTAAAGTGTTATGAAGAGTTTGGTCTTTATAGAGAAAAATTGATTTCTCTAACCAAAAAAGGAATCTCAGGAGCGGATGAAATCAAACAAATGATGATTGATTTAAGAGAAAATCCTATAAAAGTTATTGATGGATCAAAAGTACTATACGTAGAAGACTATTTAAGTTCTATCCGTCTAAATTTATTAACTGGAGACAAAGAGGAAATAGAAATTCCTTCTTCCAATGTGTTAATCTATTATACGGAAGACGGCACTAAAATTGCTGCTAGACCGAGTGGGACTGAACCAAAAATAAAATTCTATTTCAGCACAAAAGGAACGCTCAAAAATGCTACTGACTATACTGCTGAAGTAAAAAAACTAGATAAAAAAATGGATCGTATTATCAAGGAATTAAAACTGAATTAGGCTTTAGTTAAAAACAGTGTTGATGGCTAGCGCAGCTAAAACCTTTATCCTCAGAATAGCAACCGAAAGCTCTGAGATTAGGAGTGCAGCGACACAGCGTTTCGGTTACGATTTTTAGACCCCGTTGTCGAAAAAATTTATTGGATAAGGCGTCTTTTTCTTTGTTTCGTTTCTTTTGGGCGAGCAAAAGAAATGAAAAGCATGAAGTCACTAGCATTTAGATTGGTATTAGAGCTAACAAATAATCAACGCAATTCTAAACTAGAACCTCGAATTAATCGCTCTAATTTTATCTTAATAATTATAACATCTCATAAGCCTGCCTCTAAAAAAGGCAGGCTTAATTTCATAATTAAGTGTACCTTTGTACCCTGTTATATTACCATATAAAGTTTGAAAATACCTTATAGGTTTCTCTTAAAAATATTAAATGAATTACTTCAAAAAAATAATCCGTTTTGCTAAGCCCTACAAAAAATTTGCTTATCTAAACATCTTTTTTAATATCCTCTACGCCCTTTTTAGCACCTTATCCTTTGTGGCGTTAATTCCTGTGCTTCAAGTTATTTTTGGAGATAATAAACTAATCACAAAAAAGCCAGTATTTAAAGGAATTACACATATAAAAGATTTTGCACAAGATTCTCTTAACTATTTTTTGTCAGATTTAATTAATGAAAAAGGAAGCTTTTATGCGCTTATGGTTATGGTTTCTGTAATTATAACCTTGTTTTTACTAAAAAACCTCTCCAATTATATGGCGATGTTTTACATTACTTTTTTAAGAAATGGCGTTTTAAAAGATATTAGAACCAATATGTACAACAAAATAGTCTCTTTACCACTTTCTTTTTATTCTGAAAAGAAAAAAGGTGATACTATTTCTAGAGTAAGTGGAGATGTTGAAGAGGTTAGGAACTCTATACTTTCCGTTTTAGAAATGGTAGTAAGAGAACCATTAACAATATTATTTTCTCTAATTTTCATGTTTTTCTTCAGCATGAAATTAACCCTTTTTGTATTTATTTTTATCCCTATTGCTGGTTTTGTAATTTCTAAAATTGGAAAATCCTTAAAAAGGAAATCTATAAAAGTTCAGCAAGAACAAGGTTTTTTTCTGTCAATTTTAGAAGAAACCATGTCGGGACTTCGGGTTATTAAAGCTTTTACTGCAGAAGACACTTTCAACAAACGCTTTTCAGAATCCAACAATCGTTATTATAAATATTCTAACACGGTATTAAACAGACAAAATCTAGCTTCCCCAATGAGCGAATTACTTGGAATTATTGTAATTGCTATTTTATTGGTTTACGGTGGATATTTAGTTTTTATAGACCAAAGTATGCAAGCAAGCTTTTTCTTAGGATACATTATGCTTGCCTATAATATTTTAACTCCAGCAAAAGCAATCTCAAAAGCTAGTTATAGTCTAAAAAGAGGTAATGGAGCTGCGGAGCGTATTTTAGAGCTTTTGGAAACCGATAACATTATAAAAGATGCTCCAAATGCTATTAATAAAACGAGCTTTGATAAAGAAATAAACATTAAAAATATCTCTTTTAAATATGAAGATGAACTCGTTTTAAAAGAGTTTAATCTAACCATTCCAAAAGGAAATACCGTTGCTTTAGTTGGACAATCTGGTAGCGGAAAAAGTACGATTGCTAATTTAGTAACTCGTTTTTACGATGTTAACAATGGAAGTATTGAAATAGATAATGTTGACATAAAAGATGTTTCTATAAAGAGTTTGCGTAGCTTGATGGGGATTGTTACTCAAGATTCTATTTTGTTTAATGACACAGTAGCAAACAACATCCGTATTGGAAAACCAGATGCTACTAAAGAAGAAATTGAAGCAGCAGCCAAAATTGCTAATGCCTTTGAGTTTATAAAAGAACTCCCAGAAGGTTTTGACACCAATATTGGAGACGCTGGAGGAAAATTAAGTGGCGGACAAAAACAGCGACTTTCTATTGCTCGTGCGGTACTTAAAAATCCGCCAATCATGATTCTCGACGAGGCCACTTCGGCACTGGATACAGAAAGTGAAAAGCTTGTACAAACAGCCTTGGAAAACATGATGAAAAACAGAACTTCTATTGTTATTGCTCACCGTCTTTCCACTATACAGAATGCAGACACTATAGCCGTAATGCAAAAAGGAGTTATTGTAGAACAAGGAACTCATCAAGAATTATTAAACCACAAAGGAGTTTATCAGAAATTAGTAGAAATGCAGTCGTTTGAGTAAAGAAAAAAAAGAAACAAGACCGCTTCGCTGTAAGAGAATAGAACAAAGATTAAAGAAACAAAACCGCTTCGTTTTAAGAGAATAGAACAAAGATTAAAGAAGCAAGACCGCTCGTTTTAAGGGAATGGAACAAAGATTAAATTGTAATTATTACAAGGTTTTTAGTTTATAAAGAAACCTCTTTTAAATTCTACTTTATTCTTGTATTGATAAATAACAATGAGAGGGTCCTTGATATTAATATACTTCAGTATTTATACTCATTTTTTATCGGAGAATAAGTGATGCAGAATCCAAAAAATCAAAAACTTATAAAATCAACTACCTAGAGGCAAGCCTACGAGGGATTCAAAGAAAAATAATTTAATCCATTTCGACATAGAACCCTTCAAGATATTCAGTACAGGCTCTAGGGAATAAAACCCTCAATGAGGGATTTAAGTTTTAAACAAATCCACCTTCAAATTAAACCTTTTTCATAACTTAGAGTCTAAGAGTTAAATAAACGCTATTGCAAGAAGATATTTTAATTAAAAACTTAAAGAATGTTGCCACACAAGAAACAGCATTCAGTGAGCTTGTATCCAATTACAAGGAGCGTTTGTATTGGCATATTCGTAGAATTGTTTTAGACCACGATGACACTGATGATGTATTGCAAAACACTTTTATTAAGGTTTTTCAAAACATTAATTCTTTCAAAGAAGAAAGCGCTGTCTACACTTGGTTATATAGAATTGCAACGAATGAAGCGCTCAGTTTTTTAAAGAAAAAAGCTACTATTTTTAATACTTCAAGTGAAGAATTACAAAGCTTTTTGGTTGAAAATCTAAAAGCTGATGTTTATTTTGATGGAGATGAAATTCAGTTAAAACTACAGCAAGCAATTGCTAGTTTACCAGAAAAACAGCGTTTAGTATTTAACATGAAATATTATGAGGAGATGAAATATGAAGATATCTCTAAAATATTAGACACCTCTGTTGGTGGATTAAAAGCCTCCTACCATCATGCCGTAAAAAAGATTGAAGCATTTTTAAAAGATTAATGGAAAAAGATAAACTACATATGAAAAAGAGTGGATTTAAAGTTCCTGAAAACTATTTTTCAGAGTTCGAAAACCATTTGTCTGATAGCATAACCTCAAAAACTATGCTTCCTAAAGAAAGTGGTTTTAAAGTTCCTGAAAGTTATTTTGACACCTTAGAAACTAGCATTGTATCTAAAGTACTTCCGAAGAAGAAAACGAAAGTTATAAAAATGTCTTGGTTCTATAATGCCGCTGGTATTGCCGCTATTTTTGTTATTGGATTTTTTATTAACAATACCCTTTCAAAACAGAATAATACTGAGATAAACAGAATAGCAGTATCAGAAATTGACGCATATATTGACGAGGGTTATTTTTCCTTAAATACATTCGAAATTACGGAAGCTTTTAATGATGTCTCGCTTTCTGAAATTGATATGTCAAGTGCCCTTAATGAGGATGATATTTTTGATTATTTAGAAGAAAATATGAATACCTATGGAGGAACTATTACAGAAAATAAATAATTTTTTTTACACAAAAAAGCAATGAAAAAATACATCCTTCTTATACTACTATGCCTTTTTGCATTTAAATCTAATGCACAAAAAGGCAGTAAAAAAGACCATATAAAATCGCTTAAAATAGCATTCTTAACCGATAATTTAGAACTTTCTTCTCAGGAAGCCGAAAAGTTTTGGCCTATCTACAATGCTTATTTTGAAGAAATGCATAAAGTTAAATACTTAGAATATAAAAAGATTAAGCATCAATTAAAAGAAGAAGGTTTTGAAAATCTTTCCGAAGAGGAAGCTAAAGTTCTATTGAAAAAATTAGAAGAAATCGAGAAAAACGAGTTCGAACTTAATAAAAAGTTTGTTGCTAATTTAGAAACTGTACTTTCAGCAAAAAAAATCATCCTCCTAAAAAAATTAGAAGACGACTTTAACAGAAAACTTTTAGATCGTTTAAGAAAAGAATACCATCGTAATAAAGAGTAAAAATAAAACGCTACTTATTTAAACCTCAACTTTGCTATTCTATTTTTACCTGCGGCATACGCAGTACTGTCGTCTATAAAACGGATGGTATAAAAAGCTTCATCAGAGAGTTGCTGCCAAGTTTGTCCAGCATCATTAGAGAAAGAAACTCCATTAAACCCTACTGTTACAAGCTCTTTTGCTTCTCTCCCTGGAAGATACTGTACGCAAGAACGGTAATCTGGATTTTGCCCTTCTGCAACTAAATTCCATGTCTTACCTCCATCTGTAGTAACCGCTTTATTTGCTTTATTTTCATCTGGCTTGGTATAATCTCCTCCAATAATAAAACCTTTCATTTCATCATAAAAATCGACTGAATATATTCCTTGAGTAGCTTCTCCTTGCACTATTGGCGTATCAAAAACTTGCCATGTTTTTGCTTTGTCTGGAGAATAAAAAATTCGTGCTTTTTTACCTCCAGTAGCTATCCAAGTATGATTATCAACAATAGAAATATTAGTATTACTAGCCGCAAAAGCTGCTTCTCCTTCTACACCTTCTGGCAAAACATTACAGTTTAATTTATTCCATGTTTTTCCACCATCTCGAGTTACAATAACCGACAAACACCCGTCGGTTGGGTCGCCCATAGCAATGCCTTCATCATCATTCCAAAACTGCATTGAATCATAAAAAGCAGCTTTATGATTCTCTCTATAAACAACCTCCATTTTACCTGTGTCGCCCGTTTTAAAAAGTAAAGCTGGACTACCAACACTCATCATATAAAAATCCGTATTAGTTGTCGCTACTGCTCTAAACTCAAGTTTTAATGAATCTAATTTCATTTTTTGAGTTACCATACTCCCTTCCGAAGCATTATAAATTCCAAAAGTATTATTAGAACCCGCAAATCCTAAATTTCCTTGCATAAGAGTAATTGCACGGATACTTACCGAATCCGAATAAATCTCTTCCACTTCCACTTTAGTATAGTTATGAGGTGTAAACTGTTCCTTTCCGCAGGAAACTATCAGCAATAAACAAACAATAAATATTTTCTTCAAAACAATATATTTTGCTCTAAAAATAAGTTTTATCCCTTACAAAGCAATACCTTTGCAAATAATTATTTTTAGACTCAAATTTTGTAACTATTTTTATTTGTAAACACCTTGAGTTTTTTAAATAACTATTTCGAGAGTTGTCCATACTAAGCTATATGTACAACCCCTCGAGTTATACAAACAAAAAATATTATATTTCGATGCAAAGCCTTTAGTACAACTCAAGGTCAACTTCGAAGAATTACTCTTTATAGAGATTAAAAAAAGTACTAGAATCATTGCTAAGAAATACCTTAAATGATTCTTTTTTATAAAATAGAATTTTATGCGTCTTCACAGAAATCTTGTATTTGCCGTAATCGATGGGCTTCATCTTATCTTTAATGAAAATAAATATGCCGATAAAGTTGTTGAACAACTTCTTAAACGCGATAAAAGATGGGGATCTCGAGATAGAGGTTTTGTTGCTGAAACAACTTATGATATTGTTCGTTGGAAAAGATTATACGCTGAAATTGCTGAAGTAAAAGAACCCTTTACTAGAGAGAATTTATGGCGAATTTTTGCTGTTTGGGCTACACTTAAAGGTATTAAACTTCCAGATTGGAAACAATTAGAGGGAACTCCTTCTAGAAAAATAAAAGGTCGATTTGATGAATTTTCTAAAACTCGAAAATACCGTGAATCCATTCCAGATTGGTTAGATAATGTAGGGGAAAAAGAGTTAGGAAATGATGTTTGGACAAAAGAATTACATGCCTTAAATGAGCAAGCAGATGTAATTATTAGAGTAAATACCTTAAAAACTACCAAAATTGCTTTACAAGATTTGTTAATGGATGAAGGGATAGAAACTTTACCCCTTAAGGACTACCCTGATGCATTGCAATTAAAAGAGCGCGGAAACATTTTTAGAACTGAAGCTTTTAAAAATGGATTCTTTGAAGTACAAGATGCCTCTTCTCAATTGGTTGCCGATTTTCTAGATGTTCAACCAGGAATGCGAGTTGCAGATACTTGTGCTGGAGCTGGAGGAAAATCGTTACACTTGGCTTCAAAAATGGATAATAAAGGTCAGGTTATAGCTTTAGACATCTATGGAAATAAATTAAAAGAGTTAAAAAGAAGAGCTAAAAGAAATGGAGCTCATAATATAGAAACTCGCGAAATAGACTCTACTAAAGTTATTAAAAAACTCCATGATAAAATGGATCGTGTGCTTATAGATGCTCCTTGTAGCGGTCTTGGAGTTTTACGTAGAAATCCAGATGCTAAATGGAAGTTACAGCCTGAGTTTATTGAAAATATAAAAAGTACACAGCAACAGATTTTAAACGATTACTCTAAAATGGTAAAATCAGGAGGAAAATTAGTCTATGCTACCTGTTCAATTCTTCCATCAGAAAATCAAAACCAAGTAGCTAGCTTTTTAAAGTCTGAAAATGGAAAAGATTTCAAGCTTGTAAAAGATAAAAAAGTATTAGCCTCTGAAAGTGGATTTGACGGTTTCTATATGGCACTTTTAGAGAAAAAATAGACTAATTGTTGACAGTGTTCAGTGTTCAGTGTTCAGTGTTCAGTGTTCAGTGTTCAGTGTTCAGTAAAGTAATTTTTCCTTAAACCCTGTAACAACATAACTCTTTAACTTTAAAAACTTTTAACATTCTTCTTTTTATGCTCAAAAAGTTTTCAATTCTATTCCTTATAATTTCAGCATTTGGTTGCAAGCAAAATTCGCTTAAAACAGCAGAAGTAGTTTTGGTTAATCCAAACCAAGATTCTACTTTGCTTTCTATTCCGAAGGAATTAAAAAACTATTATAAAGACATAGATTTTAGCTTAAGAAGTATTGAGTTGTATGAAGCTTTAGCTACCACAACAATTGCAAAGCACACCAATATATTAACCTATAGAGAACGCCATAATTTTTTGTACGACATTGACGCCAGCCCTACAAACAATAAAAATGTAGTTTTAATATATTCTGGAGAAGAACGGTATTGGAAAGAATATGTTTCAGGAAAAAATCCATATAAAAAACAGACTTTTAATACCGAACATGTATATCCACAATCGCTAATTGAAAATACCGCTAAAGGCGATTTACATCATTTAAGAGTTTGCGACCAAACCGTGAATACTCGTAGAAGTAACAATAAATTTATTGACGGTAGCGGGAGCTACAAACTAGAATATAAAAGTTGGTTTCCTGGAGATGAATGGAAAGGAGATGTGGCAAGAATGATTTTGTATTTAAACCTCCGCTATAACGAATCTATAAAAGACGTTGGAAGTATTGAACTCTTTCTAAAATGGAATGCAGAAGACCCTGTTTCAACTTTTGAAATCGATAGAAATAATAAAATTGAAAAAATTCAAGGTAACAGGAATCCTTTTATAGACAATCCTTTTCTAGCTACTTTAGTGTGGGGCGGACCTCAGGCAGCTAATAATTGGTAATCTATTTAATAGGAATCCAAATTTCTTCTTCTGAAGACGGATCATCATTCTTATATTTTTCTCCCATTACTGCAAAGTGAGGTCTATTATCCAAAGAGTTTCCCGATAAAGAAAGCCATTCTCCATAAATATATTGATAGAGTTTAAATGCTTCGGAAGATTTTCCTTTATAATTAAACACCGCATATTTCCCTTCAGGAACACGTAATTGTTTAATATCTGCTGGAAGTTCATCAAAACTCCCTACCGCTACGGCTGCCCATTTTTCAAAAGATTTTTGAGGCACAAATTCATTAAAATAATCTGTTGGATAAACTTCTACTGAAAATAAATCTTCAGAAATTATATTTTTAATTTTCTTAAGTTCAGGCATAAAACCCTTCCACAACAGTGCTGTTTTATTTTCAAGGATTGACATTGACAGTGATTTTCCTACCAAAAAATATTCTTCTAAAACTTCAACTCTATATTCCATAATAAAAATGTATCTCTCAAAGATAAATAGGTTCCTTATATTTGAAAAAGACATTAACCAAAATTTATAAAAATGAAAAATATTCTCCTTTTAGTTTGCATCCTTTCAGGAATTAATAGCTATGCTCAACAAACGGCAGTTGAATTTGCCAATTTCGAAAAATATGCTGCTGAAAACAAAGCATTACTAGCCCCGGACGCTACCGAAAATCTGGTTGTTTTTATGGGAAATTCTATTACAGAAGGATGGAAAAATATGCATCCCGATTTTTTTGAAAACAATCCGTATATCGACAGAGGGATTAGCGGACAAACAACTTCTCAGATGTTGTTAAGATTCCGTCGAGATGTTATAGACCTCAAACCAAAAGCTGTTACATTTTTAGCAGGAATCAATGATATTGCCGAAAACACAGGCCCAATTGAGCTTGAAGATGTTTATGGTAATATAATTTCGATGGTAGAACTTGCACAGGCAAACAATATTATTCCTATAATTTGCTCAACACTTCCTGCCAATCATTTTCCGTGGAGAGAACATATCAATCCAACTGAAAAAGTTATTGAACTTAACAAAATGCTAAAAGCCTACGCCAACCAGAATTCTATTATTTATGTTGATTATTACACTGCTATGGTCGACGATAAAAAAGGACTCAGTGAGGAATTAGCTTCGGATGGGGTTCACCCAACATCTAAAGGCTATGATATTATGGAACCAATGGTGCAAGAAGGTATTAAAAAAGCTTTAAAATAACCACTTTACACATAAAGTTGAAGAAACCTTTAGCAAATTATAAAGTATGTTTACCACAGATTCACAAATATATCTTTTCCCATAGAAGGGATGCTAAATATCTGTGAATTTGTGGACAATATTTATAGCGCATAAAGAACATTTTGATGTAAACTCTTAACAAACTCAAAAGAATACTTATATAAATTAAGCACACAAAAAGAGAATATAAAATTGCTTTTTATATTTTGTCTCCCTCCCAATAATAAATGCTTCATTATTACGATAAAAAATAAGAAGTAATTTCTTAAATTTGCGCTTTAATTCAAACAGACGTCTGTAATCATTAAGACACAAACACAACAAAGTATGATCCTTTTCTTCGGAAACCCAGAAATCAAGGTATTTGCCGTTCAAACAAACAGCAAAATTTCACAAGAAAATATAACTAAATTATCATGGTTATTTGGCGATCAGCCACAAATCGAAGCGGCGTCTGTAGACGCTTTTTTTATTGGTCCGCGTGCAGCAATGATTACTCCATGGAGTACAAATGCTGTTGAGATTACACAGAATATGTGCATTGAGGGGATTATACGAATTGAAGAATTTCATGCCTGTTCGAGTGATACGGTAGATTTTGACCCGATGCTCTCACAAAAATACAATAGCCTAGATCAACATATTTTCGATATCAATATTGAGCCGGAAGCTATTAAGGAAATTAATGACGTTGCTTTGTTTAACCAACAAGAAGGTTTGGCTTTAAATGATGAAGAAATAGATTATTTAAATGAACTTTCTGAAAAACTAGGAAGAAAATTAACCGATTCTGAAGTTTTTGGATTCTCTCAAGTAAATTCAGAACATTGTCGTCATAAAATTTTCAATGGAACTTTTGTGATTGATGGAGAAGAAAAGCCGACTTCATTATTTAAAATGATTAGAAAAACTTCCGAAGAAAATCCTAACGGAATTGTTTCTGCCTATAAAGATAATGTTGCTTTTGTAAAAGGCCCAAAAGCAGTTCAATTTGCTCCTAAGACTGCCGATCAACCTGATTTTTATCAAGAAAAAGAATTCAATGCTGTTTTATCTCTTAAAGCAGAAACACATAACTTCCCTACTACAGTAGAGCCATTTAATGGTGCTGCTACAGGGGCTGGAGGAGAAATTCGCGACCGTCTAGCTGGTGGGAGAGGCTCTTTACCTTTAGCAGGAACTGCGGTTTATATGACTTCTTATTCCCGCTTAGAAGAAAATAGACCATGGGAAAAAGCTATGGAAGAACGTAATTGGCTTTACCAAACCCCTATCGATATATTGATTAAGGCTTCTAATGGAGCTTCCGATTTTGGAAATAAATTTGGACAACCGCTAATTGCTGGTTCGGTACTTACTTTTGAACATGAAGAAGAAGCTCGTAAACTTGGGTTTGATAAAGTAATAATGCTTGCTGGAGGTATTGGTTACGGCAAAGAAGAGCAAGCTTTAAAAGCAACTCCAAAAGCAAGCGATAAAATTGTTGTTCTTGGAGGAGAAAATTATAGAATTGGGATGGGAGGAGCTGCGGTTTCTTCTGCCGATACTGGTGAGTTTAGCAGCGGTATTGAATTAAATGCAGTACAACGTTCCAATCCAGAGATGCAAAAGCGTGTTGCAAATGCAGTTCGTGGAATGGTTGAAAGTGATGAAAACGAAATTGTTTCCATCCACGATCATGGCGCTGGTGGGCACCTAAATTGTCTTTCTGAGCTTGTTGAAGATACTGGAGGAAAAATTGACCTTGATAAATTACCTGTTGGAGATCCTACACTTTCTGCAAAAGAGATTATCGGTAATGAAAGTCAGGAAAGAATGGGGCTTGTTATTGCTAAAGAACATACCGAAAAACTTAGAAGAATTGCAGAGCGAGAGCGTTCTCCAATGTATGAAGTGGGAGAGGTAACTGGCGATGATGTTTTCTGTTTTGAATCGGCTACCAAAGGAGATAAACCAATGGATTTGGCTTTAGAAGATATGTTTGGAAGTTCTCCAAAAACTATCATGACCGATAAAACCATAAAAAGAAATTATAAAGATGCTTCTTATAGCATTGAAAATATACAATCCTATTTAGAGCAGGTGCTCCAACTGGAAGCTGTGGCTTGTAAAGATTGGCTTACAAATAAAGTCGACCGTTGTGTAGGTGGACGTGTTGCAAAACAACAATGTGCTGGTCCTTTACAATTACCTCTTAACAATTGTGGGGTTATGGCACTCGATTTTAAAGGAAAAGAAGGCTTGGCAACTTCTATTGGGCACTCCCCTATTTCTGCGCTTATCGACCCTGTTGCTGGAAGTAAAAATTCTATTGCAGAATCGCTTACTAACATTGTATGGGCTCCTTTAGAAGAAGGTTTAAAATCGGTTTCTTTGTCTGCTAACTGGATGTGGCCTTGTAAAAATGAAGGGGAAGATGCTCGTTTGTATGAAGCTGTACAAGGATGCTCGGAATTTGCTATTGAATTAGGAATTAATATCCCTACAGGAAAAGATTCGCTTTCAATGAAGCAAAAATACCCTAATGAAGAAGTTATTTCTCCAGGAACTGTAATTATTTCTGCTGGAGCACATTGTAGTGATATTACAAAAGTAGTTGAGCCTGTTTTACAGAAAAATGGAGGAAGTATTTATTACATCAACCTTTCTAATGACAACTTAAAATTAGGAGGTTCTTCTTTCGGACAAATACTAAACAGCGTTGGAAATGATGTTCCAACTATTAAAAGTGCTGAAAATTTAAAAACAGCTTTCAATACAATTCAGGCATTAATAAAAGAAAATCAAATTCTTGCAGGACATGATGTTGCTAGTGGTGGATTTATAACTACCCTATTAGAAATGTGTTTTGCTGATATTAATTTGGGAGCACAACTAGATTTGTCTGCTATTGGGGAAAAAGATTCTATAAAATTATTGTTTAATGAAAATGCTGGTATTGTTTTCCAAGCGAAAGAAAATACTGTTGTTGAAGAAACCCTTGCTAAAGCTGGAATTGCTTTCCATAAAATAGGAGCTCCACTAGAAGGCGATCGTTTACAAATAATAAATAACAATGATAGTTTTTCTTTTAGCGTGAGTCAGTTAAGAGATGTTTGGTATAAAACTTCTTTCTTATTAGATCAAAAACAAACACAAAATAACGTTGCAGAGGCACGTTATAACAACTATAAAAATCAGCCATTAATCTATAAATTTCCTAAACAGTTTACAGGGAAACTACCTGAGGTTAGTGGAAAACGACCAAAAGCTGCTATTATTAGAGAGAAAGGAAGTAACTCTGAGCGAGAAATGGCAAATGCTATGTATTTAGCAGGTTTTGATGTTAAAGACGTGCATATGACCGATTTAATATCGGGGCGTGAAACGCTAGAAGATATTCAGTTTATTGGCGCCGTTGGAGGTTTCTCTAATTCAGATGTTTTAGGTTCTGGCAAAGGTTGGGCTGGAGCATTTTTATACAACGACAAAGCAAAACAAACGCTAGAGAATTTCTTTAAAAGAGAAGATACACTTTCTATCGGAATCTGTAATGGTTGTCAGCTTTTTGTTGAATTAGGATTAATTAATCCTAACCATACTCAAAAACCGAAAATGCTTCATAACGAAAGTGGTAAACACGAGAGCATTTTTACTTCCGTAGAAATTCAGAAAAATAATTCAATCATGCTTTCTACTTTAGAAGGAAGTAAATTAGGAATTTGGGTTTCTCATGGTGAAGGTAAATTTAGCTTCCCTCTAGAAGAAAACAATTACAATATAGTTGCTAAATACGGTTATGAAGGCTATCCATCAAATCCAAATGGATCGGATTTCAACACGGCTATGTTAGTTTCAGATGATGGTAGACATTTGGTTACCATGCCACATTTTGAACGTTCTATTTTTCAATGGAACTGGGCACATTACCCTGAAGGAAGAAAAGATGAAGTTTCTCCATGGTTAGAAGCTTTTATAAATGCTAAAAAATGGCTAGAAAATAAATAATTCTGTTTTAAATCATATATAATTAAGGAGTTGCCAACAATCAACTCCTTTTTTTATGAGTTCTTTTGAAAATAGTCCGCAAATTTCATAATTTGCAATTCAGTAACCAATCTCAGAAAAGTCATATTTTCGACTTTTAAGTGAACAAAAAAAGTGTCCCGATGTATTTCTGTACACTCTATCTCAATAATTTGGGACTCACTTTGTGAGTAATAACATATATAAAGCTATGATGAAAGTAACTCGTTTGTTTGATTTTCCATACTATCAATTGGAAAAATATAATTTAGATATTGCCTTTTCAACAAAATATGGAGACGAATGGGTACATACTTCTTCTCAAGAATATGTTGACAAAGCAAATCAATTCAGCAGAGGTTTATTGCGTTTAGGTATTCAGCCTAATGAAAAAATTGCAGTTATTACACACACAAATAGAACTGAGTGGCATATTGCAGACATTGGAATCTTACAAATAGGAGCCCAAAATGTACCAATTTACCCTACTATTTCAGAAGAAGATTATGAGTATATTTTAAATCATTCTGGAGCTTCTTATTGTTTTGTTTCTGATAATGAGATCTTGGAGAAGCTAAATGCTATCAAGCAGAATGTTCCTACATTAAAAGAGGTATATGCTTTTGGAGACATTCCAAATACTAAGAATTGGGAAGAAATTTTAACCTTAGGAGACGATAAAAGCAATCAAGATGAAGTAGAAGCTCGAAAAAAGGCAGTAACTACAGAAGATTTAGCTACAATTATATATACCTCTGGAACTACAGGGCGACCAAAAGGTGTAATGCTTTCTCACAAAAATATAGTTTCAGATGTTTTAGCAAGTGAAGAACGGGTTCCGTTAGACCCTAGAGATGTTGCTTTGAGCTTCTTACCTATTTGCCATATTTTTGAACGCATGGTTGTGTACCTCTACCAACATTGCGGAATTAAAATATACTTTGCTGAATCTATTGATAAAATGAGTGACAACCTTAAAGAGGTTAAGCCTCATGTTATGACAGTAGTTCCACGACTCCTAGAAAAGGTATATGATAAGATTTACGCAAAAGGAGCAGATTTAACAGGAATTAAGAAGAAATTATTCTTTTGGGCGATAGAATTAGGACATAAATTTGAGCCCTACGGAGCCAATGGTGCATGGTATGAGTTCCAATTAAGTATAGCCAGAAAGCTAATCTTTAGTAAATGGCAAGAAGGTTTAGGTGGGAATTTAAAAGTAATGGTTTCTGGGAGTGCCGCATTACAACCTCGTCTATCTAGAGTGTTTGGAGCAGCTGGAATTCCTGTTATGGAAGGTTACGGATTAACAGAAACCTCTCCTGTTATTTCTGTAAATGACCAGAAAAATAGAGGATGGAAAATAGGGACTGTAGGAAAGATGCTTCCAGGGGTAGAAGTTAAAATTGCAGAAGACGGAGAAATTATTTGTAAAGGGCCTAATGTTATGATGGGGTATTACAATGACGAAGAAAAAACAAATGAAGCCATGGAAGGTGGCTATTTCCATACTGGAGATATTGGAGAAATTGATGAGGACGGTTTCTTAAAAATTACCGACCGTAAAAAGGAAATGTTTAAAACTTCTGGAGGTAAATATGTTGCGCCTCAATTAATTGAAAACCTAATGAAACAATCACGATTTATAGAACAGATTATGGTGATTGGAGAGGGAGAAAAAATGCCAGCAGCTTTTATCCAACCAAATTTTGAATTTGTTGAAGAATGGGCAAAACGACATAACATAGAAGTAAATGGTGACTATAAAAAAATGATAGCCAACCCTGAGGTTATTAAAAGAATACAAGAAGAAGTAGACCACTACAATGAAAAGTTTGGACGTTGGGAACGCATTAAATTGTTTGAACTTACTCCAGATGAATGGAGTGTTGAAGATGGACACCTTACTCCTACACTAAAATTAAAGCGAAGAATTATAAAAGAAAAATATAGCGATTTATACAATAAGATATATGATCATAAATAGATCCCTTCTATACTCAGCAATTGAGTAACAGAATCTTAACATAAATTTTTATTAAACTCTCCTTTTTTGGGGAGTTTTTTTATTACCTTAATATTTTAAACGCCTTCACTTTGTGATTTAACAAATTTTACCTTATTTTACTATGCATGCATAATAAAATATTTGTATATTTGATTTCACCACTACAAGAAAATGAAGGATATAACTATAGATTACGCATTAAGAGCAACTTGGCAAGCTGTTGCTAAAATGTATAATGAAGAAGCTGGAAAAGAAGATAGCACAATGGCTACTGGTTTTACACTTCTAAGCATCGACCCAGAAAAGGGATCTCCCTCTACAGCATTAGGCCCAAAAATGGGAATGGAAGGAACTAGCTTATCTAGAACCCTAAAAAGCATGGAAGAAAAAGGTCTTATCATTAGAAAACCTAATCCAAAAGACGGACGTGGAGTTCTTATATGTCTTACCGATTTTGGAAAAGAAAAAAGAGACTACTCTAAAGAAGTTGTTTTGAAGTTTAACGAAACCATTAGAGACCATGTTACCGATTCGGATTTACAAGGTTTTTATAATGTTATCGATGTAATCAATGAATTTATTTCAGAAAAGAAAATATATAAAGAAAACGTTTCAAAAAAGTAATTTCAATACAGAGAATAAAACATTTATGATTAATTCTATGCACACAGCAGAATGATTAAATAAATGTTCTATCTGATCTTTAAAAGATAATAAATATAAACAGATGAAAAGAATAATCAAAAAAGTTGCAGTTATTGGTTCTGGTATTATGGGAAGTGGGATTGCATGCCACTTTGCAAATATTGGCGCTGAAGTTTTACTGCTTGATATTGTACCAAGAGAATTAAACGACAAAGAAAAAGCAAAAGGTCTTACCCTTCAAGATAAAGCGGTAAGAAACAGAATGGTAAACGATAATCTTACTTCAGCTTTAAAATCGAAGCCCTCTCCTATCTACAACCAGAAATTTGCTAGTAGAATTTCTACAGGTAATTTGGAAGATGATATTTCTAAAATTAAAGATGTAGATTGGATTATTGAGGTTGTTGTGGAAAGATTAGATATTAAAAAAAGTGTTTTTGAGAATATAGAAAAACATAGAACCCCAGGAACACTTATTACTTCTAATACTTCGGGGATTCCAATTCATTTTATGAATGAAGGAAGAAGTAAAGATTTTCAGGAACATTTTGCGGTGACTCACTTTTTTAATCCGCCACGCTATTTAAAACTTTTTGAGGTAGTTCCTGGTCCAGATTGTAAAAAAGAAGTAGTAGACTTTTTAATGATGTATGGCGAGAAATTCCTAGGAAAAACTTCGGTTCTTGCTAAAGATACTCCTGCCTTTATTGGTAATCGTATTGGAATATTCGGAATTCAAAGTTTATTCCATCAAGTAAAAGAACTTGGAATGACGGTAGAAGAAGTGGATAAACTTACAGGGCCTGTTATTGGTCGCCAAAAATCGGCAACTTTTAGAACCGTAGATGTTGTTGGTTTAGATACGCTTGTGCATGTGGCAAATGGAATTTATGAGAATTGCCCAGAAGACGAGGCACACGATCTATTTAAACTTCCAGAATTTATCCAAACTATGATGGATAATAAATGGCTTGGAAGTAAAACTGGTCAAGGTTTTTATAAAAAGGTAAAAGGAGACGATGGTAAAAGTGAAATCCTATCCTTGGATCTCGATACCATGGAATATACCGAAAGTAAAAAAGCAAAATTTGCTACGCTAGAAGAAACTAAGACCGTTGATAAAGTTGCAGATAGATTTCCTATTCTTGTTAACGGAAAAGACAAAGCTGGAGAGTTCTACAGAAAAAACTTCGCTTCGCTGTTTGCTTACGTTCAACATAGAATTCCTGAAATTTCTGATGAACTATACCGAATTGACGATGCCATGAAAGCTGGTTTTGGCTGGCAACACGGGCCATTTGAAATATGGGATGCTATTGGAGTTGAAAAAGGAATTGAATTAATAAAAGCTGAAGGAAAAGAACCTGCAAAATGGGTTACAGAAATGGTAGCTAGCGGAAGTAATTCTTTCTATTCTGTAAAAGACGGAGCTACTTATTATTATGACATTCCTTCTAAAAAACAAGTAAAAAAACCTGGTCAAGATGCCTTTATCATTTTAGATAACATCAGAAAATCTAACGAAGTTTGGAAAAATAGCGGAGTTGTTGTTGAAGATCTAGGAGATGGAATTCTAAATGTAGAATTTCAATCTAAAATGAATACCATTGGAGGCGATGTTCTTGCAGGAATTAATAAAGCAATAGATTTAGCTGAAAAAGATTTCCAAGGCTTAGTTGTTGGAAACCAAGCCGCAAATTTCTCTGTAGGAGCCAATATCGGGATGATTTTTATGATGGCTGTGGAACAAGAATATGATGAGTTAAATATGGCTATTAAAATGTTCCAAGATACCATGATGCGTATGAGATACTCTGGTATTCCAACTATTTCTGCGCCACATGGTATGGCTTTAGGAGGCGGCTGTGAACTTTCGTTACATGCCGATAAAGTGGTAGCGGCAGCAGAAACTTATATGGGACTTGTGGAGTTTGGTGTAGGTGTAATTCCTGGTGGTGGAGGTTCTAAAGAAATGACGCTTAGAGCTTCAGACCTCTTTAGAAAAGATGATGTTGAAACTAATGTGCTTCGTGAGCATTTCTTAACCATAGGAACTGCAAAAGTTTCTACTTCAGCATACGAAGCCTTTGATTTGAATTTACTTCAGAAAGGAAAAGATATTGTGGTTGTAAATAAAGACCGACAAATAGCAGAAGCAAAAAAACACGCCGTTTTAATGGCTGAAGCTGGCTATACACAACCTCCAAAACGCAACGATATTAAAGTGCTAGGAAAACAAGCATTAGGAATGTTCTTAGTTGGAACAGACTCCATGAATGCTGGACATTATATCTCAGAACACGATAAAAAAATAGCAAATAAGCTAGCCTATGTAATGGCAGGTGGCGATTTATCTGAAGCTACCAAAGTATCAGAACAGTACTTACTAGATTTAGAAAGAGAAGCTTTCTTATCGTTATGTACCGAACGTAAAACATTAGAACGTATTCAGCACATGTTAAAAACAGGAAAACCTCTTAGAAATTAATTATGAATTTTGAATTATAAATTTTAAATGACCGCTAAAAAGGAAAATATCATTGCTGAAAAGTCTTTCAAATTTGCTCTAAGCATTATTTCCCTTTTTAATCAACTTACAAAAGAAGAAAATGAGTTTGTTCTTTCAAAACAATTAATAAGATCTGGAACTAGCATTGGAGCTAATATTCAAGAAGCCACAGCGGCACAGTCAAAAAAAGACTTTATTCATAAAATGTCTATAGCATCAAAAGAAGCTAGAGAAACTAAATATTGGTTACGACTTATAAACGAAAGTAATGTCACTAAAATAGATGTTAGCAGTTATTTAATTGAGATAGAGCATATAATTAATATCATTACAAAAATTATTATAACCTCAAATAAAAGCAGTTAACACATTCAAAATTCAACATTTAAAATTCAAAACAAATGAAAACAGCATATATAGTAAAAGCATACAGAACAGCGGTTGGGAAAGCTCCTCGTGGGGTGTTTAGATTTAAAAGACCAGATGAGTTGGCTGCAGAAACCATTCAATTTATGTTGGATGAAATTCCACAACTCGATAAAACCCGTATTGATGATGTTATGGTAGGAAATGCCATGCCAGAAGCAGAACAAGGATTAAATGTAGGGCGACTCATCTCATTAATGGGACTAAAGATTGATGATGTTCCTGGTGTAACCGTTAATAGATATTGTGCATCTGGGATAGAAACTATCGGAATGGCATCGGCTAAAATTCAAGCAGGAATGGCAGATTGTATTATTGCAGGAGGCGCAGAAAGCATGAGTTATATTCCAATGGGAGGTTATAAGCCTGTTCCCGACTATCAAGTTGCTAAAAATGGTAATGAGGATTATTATTGGGGAATGGGATTAACAGCAGAAGCTGTTGCTAATGAATATAATGTCTCTCGAGAAGACCAAGATGAATTTGCATTTAATTCGCACCAAAAAGCATTAAATGCCATTAAAGAAGGGAAATTTAAAGATCAGATTGTTCCCATTACTATAGACGAAACCTATGTAGATGCTAACGGAAAAAAAGCAACTAAATCGTACACCGTAAATACAGATGAGGGACCACGCGCAGATACATCAAAAGAAGTTTTAGGTAAATTAAGACCTGTTTTTGCTGAAGGAGGAAGTGTTACTGCTGGTAATTCCTCACAAATGAGTGATGGAGCTGCTTTTACACTCGTAATGAGTGAAGAAATGGTAAAAGAATTAAACCTTGAGCCTATTGCAAGATTAGTTTCCTACACTGCTGCTGGTGTACCCCCAAGAATTATGGGAATTGGGCCTATTAAAGCTATTCCAAAAGCATTAGATCAAGCAGGTCTAAAACTAGATCAAATAGATTTAATAGAACTAAATGAAGCATTCGCATCACAATCGTTAGCAGTAATCAGAAAACTAGGACTAAATCCAGATATTGTAAACGTAAATGGTGGCGCTATTGCTCTAGGGCATCCACTTGGGTGTACAGGGGCTAAACTTTCTGTTCAGTTATTTGATGAAATGAGACGAAGAAAAAGCAAATATGGTATTGTTACCATGTGTATTGGAACCGGACAAGGAGCCGCTGGGGTTTATGAGTTTTTAAATTAGATTAAAGATATTATGAGACCCTAGAAACAAGACGCTATATGCATAACTTTAAAAAGTTAAGAATTTGGATAGACGCTATGGATTTAGTTAAAGAAAATTATATTCTAACTAAGTCCTTTCCTAACTCAGAAAAATATTCATTAAGTTCACAAATGAATAGAGCTGTTGTCTCTATCCCATCAAATATAGCTGAAGGTACAAGCAAAAATTCAAATAAACATTTTAAAAAATATCTAGAAGACAGCTTAGGCTCTGCTTTTGAATGGGAAACACAATTAATAATAGCGTTTAACCAAGGATATTTGACAAAAGAAAAGCTTGAAATATTAGAAGATAAAATAACACAAATTCAAAAAATGATATCAAAATTTAAATCCAACTTAGATTTTTAAGTCATGGCTCTTTAATCTTGATTCTTAAATCAACACTATGGAAACAAAACACAACATAACAAGAGGCGGTCAGTTTTTAGTAAAAGAAACAAAAGCTGAAGATATTTTTACGCCAGAAGATTTTACTGAAGAACAAAAAATGATGCGCGATTCTGTAATTGAGTTTGTAGATCGTGAGATTTGGCCTAATAAAGAACGTTTTGAAAAGAAAGATTATGCACTTACGGAAGAAGTGATGCGTAAAGCGGGAGAGCTTGGACTTCTAGGAGTTGCAGTACCAGAAGCGTATGATGGACTTGGAATGGGCTTTGTTACTACCATGCTAGTTTGCGATTATATCTCTGGTGCTACAGGATCTGTTGCTACTGCTTTTGGAGCACATACAGGTATTGGAACCATGCCAATTACACTTTATGGAACGGAAGAACAAAAGAAAAAATATGTTCCTAAACTAGCTACTGGAGAATGGTTTGGTGCCTATTGTTTAACAGAACCTGGCGCTGGTTCTGATGCAAATAGCGGAAAAACAAAAGCGGTTCTTTCTGAGGATGGGAAGCATTATTTAATAAGCGGACAAAAAATGTGGATTTCTAATGCCGGTTTTGCCAGTGTTTTTATAGTGTTTGCTCGTATTGAAGACGATAAAAATATTACTGGTTTTATTGTTGAAAATGATCCAAAAAATGGAATTTCTCTTGGAGAAGAAGAGCATAAATTAGGAATCCACTCCTCCTCTACTCGTCAAGTTTTCTTTAATGAAACTAAAGTCCCTGTAGAGAATATGCTTTCTGAAAGGGGCAACGGATTTAAAATAGCAATGAATGCGTTAAATGTAGGGCGTATTAAACTTTCTGCCGCTTGTTTAGACGCACAAAGACGTATTATTACCGAAGCTGTAAAATATGCAAATGAGCGAGTTCAGTTTAAAACTCCAATTTCAAAATTTGGAGCTATAAAATCTAAAGTTGCCGAAATGGCTACTGCTTGCTATGTGGATGAATCGGCTGCCTATCGTGCCGCAAAAGATATTGAAGATAGAATTGCCATCCGTCAAGAAGAAGGAAACTCTCATCAAGAGGCAGAATTAAAAGGAGTAGAAGAATATGCTATTGAATGTTCTATTTTAAAAGTAGCTGTTTCTGAACATTGCCAAAACACTACTGATGAAGGGATTCAAATTTTTGGAGGAATGGGATTCTCTGCTGACACTCCAATGGAAGCGGCTTGGCGAGATGCCCGTATCTCAAGAATCTATGAGGGAACAAACGAAATTAATAGGATGCTTTCTGTAGGAATGCTTATTAAAAAGGCAATGAAAGGGCAAGTAGACCTTTTAGGGCCTGCAACAGCTGTAAAAGATGAGTTAATGGGAATTCCATCATTCGATACGCCAGATTATTCTGTATTATTTTCTGAAGAAAAAGAAATGATTGAAAAGCTTAAAAAAGCCTTTTTAATGGTTGCTGGTTCTGGAGTACAAAAATATGGCCCTGAGTTAGAAGAGCACCAACAACTACTAATGGCAGCTTCTGATATTCTTATCCAAATTTATATGGCAGAATCTGCTATTCTAAGAACCGAGAAAAATGCTAAGCGTTTTGGAGAAGATACTCAGAAAGAGCAAATAGCTATGGCTAAATTAAATCTTTTCCACGCTGTTGAAAAAATACAAACTAAAGGAAAAGAAGCTATTTCTTCTTTTGCTGAAGGAGATGAGCAACGTATGATGCTTATGGGATTAAAACGCTTTACAAAATACGCTAACCTTCCTAATGTTATTGCATTAAGAAATACAATTGCTGACAAAGTTACAGCAGAAAACAAATATTGTTTCTAAAGAGGATACTAAAATCAACAGGTTTTAGGATTTAGTTGTTTATCCAAAAACGCTCCGAAGGCATCGGAGCGTTTTTTTATAATAGATACTTTATTAAAAAACTAACTCATCTTTACTATTCTATTGATTTTACGTTCAAAATAGATCCTTTTACGTAGCATAACGTAATCGTTTAGGTTTTAAACGTATTCTTTTACGTTGGTTACGTATGCGTTTAAACTAGAGACGTATTTTTTTACGTTGCACAACGTAAACGTTTGGGGCTTATACATATTTTTATACGTTAGTTACGTATACGCATGGATTAAGGTTAAAAACGGATGATTATTTAAAATAACGCAGTTGAAAGTTATTATCTTGTCTGGTTTAGCATTTCACTCACGATAAACATTTGAGCAGCTTCTTCACATTTACTTTGAATTTCAGTTCCAATTTTTACACATTGAATCTCAATTAGATCGTCAAAACCTTTGCTATTTTTATACTTTTCCATATTACTTGTATTGAATATTGAATTGCTGCTGTTAGTTTATTTAAATATCCTTTCATCAAATAAAAAATCTTTAATATCTGATATTGTTATTTTCTTAAAATTATTGTGATATGGATTTATCAAATAATTATAATCCCCTTGAACAACAGCTGAAGGCACTTTTAAGACACAAAAATCTAAAGCATCGATAAATTCATCTCCAATTTTCTGAGTACTAATAGCAGGTGGGTGACTATTCCAATATTGGGGAATATCTTTTTGTTCCAATAATTTTATTTGAATATCATCTGGGATATTAATTTCAATCATTACATAGTCGCTTGGTAAGGTAGCTAACGTCAAATGTACCGCAACTTCAGCCATTGCTAATGCTCTACTCTCTGCAAAATAAATAATCTCTGTGCCTTTAGAGTTCCATCTATTTCCATACTTAGCAGCCCCTTTCCCATTTAATTCTGTTCCGTATTTTTTCTTTGATAACCTATAAGCTCTCATTAAACAAAAATTCCATGGTCAATTCTATTCAATTCGGCCATAACTAATTCTTTTCCATAAGAATCTTTTAATAATTCAGCTGGTTTTAAATTCCCTAATGCAAATGAAGGCGTGTTTAACCATAAATAAAATTGTTCAGAAGAATCAAATACCTCCTTACCAAAGTTTGTAACTTCTGCTAATTCTATTATTTTTTCTGTATGTATTGGTTTAAATAGATAATCGGCGTCATTTCGGTGTCTTTGTAAAGTTTTTTTAGACAAATTCAAATATTCAGCCCAATCATCTTCTGAAAAAGGTGTAATATCTTTTATTTTACTGAATAACTCATATGGCATCCCTTTTCTTATAGCCTTAATAATGAGCATTTTATTGTCAAAAAAATCTGAATAAGTTATGTTATCCGTTCTGACTTGAACATCATTAGACTTCTCAATTTTTCTGACATAAACTTTAATAGCTTTATTTACAGCCGTTAACTCTATATTACTTTTTTTTTGTTCTTCAGTAATCATCCTTTAGACATTTGTACTCAAAAATAAGACTTTTGTCTAAGCATTCAAAGTTTATAGACGTATTTCTCTGATTACAGCGAGCGACTAATACTATGGGGAGCTAATTAGTTTAACCCGTTGTGCATTTAGGCAATATTGATTTTTAGGTTATTGATATTTCTGTTGAATTCAAATATGTTTATATATTGAATGACCGTCATAGCCGTAATCTTAGATAATATTCTGTTTTTGAATCCCTCAAAAGATTTA
>NZ_JBSXNL010000033.1:0-48916 GCF_056857615.1 Galbibacter sp. L-19 | reverse complement strand
AATCCCAATTTCGATGCACGGCTTGCCCTGTGGTTTTGTCAAGCCATCGACGGCGCTTGATATGTAAATAAACATTCTTGCCACGCAATGGAAAGTCCTGAACAACAAGCTCTTTATGAAAACCATGAGCTATCAAGATCCGGTGTTTTTCTTCTCTAGGAGTATCTTTCTTTTCTTCAAAATACAAATGAAGCGTTCCTTTTTCTATTTCGTGGGAAGCTATGGTAAAGTGACTGACTAATAATTCAGGGAGGATAAAACGTAATAGGTCTAATGATAATTCCAATGCAAGTCTTTTTTTTACAAAGATCGAATTTTACTTCTATTTACACACAACTTTTTGACTTGATCCATGAAACTTGGCATCTTACAGACGCCGATATACGTTCCAATGCAACAGTTTCTATTTATGACCGTTATGGTAAACTTTTAAAAGTACTAAATGCTAATGACCCTGGTTGGGATGGAAAATTTAATGGTAGAGACATGCCAGAAACCGATTATTGGTTTAGGGCAGCTATTGCAAACAATGAAGATTTAATCATAGCAAAGGGGCATTTTAGCTTGGTTAGAAATTAAATTGTTGGCAAACTATTTTTCATCTCGTTCCAAAACTCATCATTGAACGTATGAGAGGCTCCAATTATATTTGCTTCTTCTGTATTGTCAATTATTTTTATAGACAACGGGAGTATTTTATTAAACTCTTCCTCTAAAGAAGGTAAAAACAACGCTGAAGATTTTGCTATACTTCCACCAATAATTAATACATCTGGTTTAAATTTTAATAGATAGGGAGTCATAAAAGCTACCATATTCTTATTAAACTCCTTAAATATTTCTATAGCAGCTGCCCTGTCGGTATCCAAAATACATTTAACCCCATGTACATCAACATCGTTAAAGTTCTTTTTGTATTTATTAAGAAACCAGCGCGTAGAAAAATAATCATCCGAGATTCCTTCTTTAAATTTCTTATCCCATAAACATCCATTTTCTGGAATAGATTCTCCACTAATTAATGGGGTTTGTTTGTCAAAAAAAGCAGCTCCAAAACCTGTTCCTAAAGTAATGGCTACTACTTTATCATTTTCCATTTCTCCTTTATGTAAAATACTTCCAAGTCCAAACGCAGAAGCATCATTTAAAAAACGGAGTTTTATTTTTTTATCGATAAGATATTTAGGTAGTTCTTCAACAATAGAAACATTATACAATGCTTCGTACTTATCGTTCACTTCAAACATTGCAATTCCCTCTTTATATAAAAAAGGGCCTGGCATTGCAAAGCCTATTCCCTCAATTAATTCGGGAGCTATACTTTCAATCGACTTATTTATGGTAGTTGCCCATCTCTTTAAGATCTCCGTTTTACTTCCTTTTGAATCTACTTCATCATGAAAATAGGTGTTCGAAATTATTCTATGACCATCTTTTGCAATGGCGGCACAACTAATATGGCTACCTCCTACATCTACTCCAATAGTTATTGGCATCTCTTCAATTTTTGCGCAAGATACTAAACCGATTTAGCAATTAAAAGTATATTCGATATTTGATACGCTATTTTTGATAGAAATAGACTCCCTCGGGCCAAGCCCATGAGCTATTCAAAGGAAAAATATTTTAATCCATTTCGACGTAGAGCACTTCGATATACTCAGAACAGGCTCTGGGAAATAAAACCCTCAATGAGGGATTAGTTTCTTTTTTTAGAAGATTCTCTAACTATTAATGAAGATTCCAAGGTAATTGTTTGCTTACTTTTAGAACTATCTTTCTTTTTTATAAGATCCAAAATTAAAGACATTGCCATAGTGGCCATTTCTTGGGTTGGTTGAGAAACTGCGGTAATAGTGGGGCTATAGGTTTTAAATAGTTCATTATCGTCAAAAGTGATGATTCCAATGCTATTTATTAAATCTGGATACTCTTGCTTAATAACTTTTAACCCTGATTGCGTTAGGTAGTTGGTTGCAAAAAGAATTGAATCTATTGATGGATTTTCTTCCATGAAATCCTTAATATACCTCTCACTATTTCCTTGAGTGGTTTCTTCAAAAGGAATTTGAAGCGTATAATTAGGAATATTATATTTTTCTACAACCGCTTCGTAACCTTCTAATCTATCTGCCATCTGAGATTGTATTGCATCAATAGTAATATAAGCAATGTTCCTAAATCCATTTTCAAATAAATGAATTACAGCATTCTCTGTTGCAGCTTTATTATTTGTAATTACATAATTGGCTTCTAAGGACGCAAAATATCTATCAAAAAGTACCACAGGGATATTCTCATCTAATAAATGAGCAATCGTTTTATCTAAATTAGGAGAGGGTACAATTATAAACCCATCTACTTGCCTATCTTTAAAGAGATTTATTAATTCTATAGATTTTTTATCATCATTATCATTACTACAAAAAAGAACTTTATATCCTTTTTTATAGGCTAAATCTTCAATCAATCTAGCAAGTTGAGCAAAGAATAGGTTAGAAATATCTTCTACCATAAACACCAAAATTTTAGACTGTCCAGTTCTTAAACTTTGAGCTATTTGATTGGGAGTATAATTTACTTCTTGTACATATTTTAAAACCTTTTCAGTTAATGCCTTTGATATATGCTTTTCTTCTGCTTTTCCATTTAAAACAAAGGAAACTGTGGTAACAGAAATATTTAAATGAGCAGCAATATCTTTAATTGAAATACGTTTTTTCTTCATTATCTATAAGTAAATTATTACTAGGTAATATTTTTCATTAAGACTTCTAATATAAATAAATTTAATTTAACACTTTGCACATTATAAGCAATCCTAATTCTAATAGTATTTCTATTAACTCAACTAGGTTGGTTGTACCCTAAAATCTTACCCTCTATAAAACACAACCTCTATTTAGGTAAAAAGATGACCTGTTTGAGTGTTATAATGATGTTCTTTATTAGAAAGATGCTATTTTTAGACGATAGAATGAAAATTATAATTAGTTAGATTAAAATTTTGGGGATTTTAATTAAAGTTTAAGGGAAATAGATTTAAATTTTATTGGTTGGGATTAAAAACATCTATTTTTAACCCTAACACAGTTTCTTTTAATCTAAACACACTTACTTTTTACATAAAACTATTTCTAAAACACTTAAACAATAGTGCAGCTTAGTTAAAGGCTTCAGGCAATAGATAAACATTTGACTGTTCAATCCAAAATTTTAAGGTAACTCCCTAAAAATATATGCATTCACACTAATTACTTAAGTATGAATGCATATTGTATAAACTCGTGCAAAAAAATTGAAAGCTTAGTACGATTCTACCAAAACAAGTTCTATTTTTATATTCTAACCTCTATGCTCCGTTAAAAAACATCATAACCCCTATAACAATAACTATAATTAGTATAGATACTAAAATATCTATCCATGAATAACTTACTTTATTGTTACGTTTTTCTTCTTCAGTAATAGTTTGATAGGTAAGATTTTCTACCTTTTCTTTTGATGGTGCAGGCGAAAGGAAACTTACTACCACAATCAATATTACACAGAAAAGAAAGAACCAAGATGCAAAATATAGGAAGTTCATGTGTCCTATATAATACAACACACCATCTGGATTAAGAGACTCCTTAATAAGTTCTAATACTATTCTAAGTGCAGCTACAATTAATCCTGTTACCAAAGTTATAAATGCTCCTGTTGCATTGATTCTTTTTGAGAATATTCCCAATAAGAACACTGCTGTAATAGGAGGTGCTATATAAGATTGAACACTTTGCAAATACTCATATAATACTCCAGAAATATTTGCCATAATAGGAATCCAAATAATACCAATAATTACTATAATCCCTGTAGCAAACTGTCCTGTTCTAACTAATTTCTTTTCAGGAGTATTTGGTCTCAACTTCTTATAAATATCAACTGTAAAAAGTGTAGAACACGAATTAAATACCGACGCCAAAGAACTCATAAGAGCTGCTAATAACCCAGCAGCTACCAAACCACGCAATCCAGAAGGAAGTAAATTACTCATTAAAACAGGAAAGGCCTCATCTGGGCTATCCCAATTTAATTCTCCTCTCATTTTTAGGGTAAGTGCTATAATTCCAGGTACTAAAAACAAGAATACAGGTAAAAGTTTTAGTAACGCACCAAAAATAGTTCCTCTTCGTCCTTCTTTTATATTTTTAGCAGTTAGGGTACGCTGAACAATGTATTGATCGGTACACCAATACCATATCCCAGTAATGGTACTAGCAATAAGCAATGGCAACCACGGGAAGTTTGGGTCGTTCATTGGTCGCCACATATTTAAATATTCTGGTCCTACTGTATCTGCCATACTCTCCCATCCGCCAACTTTATCTAGACCAATAAAAGTAAGTGCTGCTGCTCCAATAACTAAGATAATAGCTTGTAGTGTTTCTGTATAAACAACTGCTCTCATTCCTCCTAAAACAGTATAAATACCTGTAAGTATTACGGTTCCTAAAGCACCTGTCCAAAAATCGATTCCTAATAAAGCCGCTACTACAACCCCTCCAGCATATATGGTTACAGAAATTTTAGTAAGGACATATGCAATAATTGAGAAAACGGAAAGCACCCAACGTGATCGAGCATCAAATCTTTTTTCTAAAAATTCTGGCATTGTAAATACCCCACTACGTGCGTAAAAGGGTAAAAACACCCATCCTAGAATAAGGACTACCCAAGCTTGAATTTCATAAATAAGCATAGGCAATTTATTTCCAGCACCAGCACCAGCAAGTCCTACCACATGTTCTGAACCAATATTGGAAGCAAAAATGGAAGCTCCCACTACAAACCAGCCCACATTACGACCAGCAAGAAAATAATCTTCTGTATTTGAGTTTTTCTTTTTGATTACCCAAACCGCTATTCCTATAAGAACAGCAAAATAAATTGAAATCGTGATCCAATCAAAAGTATCTAGTAATTGCATGATTATTTAGTTGAAAATTTAAAAGATGTTTCTGTTTTATAAGTCTCTCCAGGTTTTAATTCCACCGAAGGAAATTCTTTTTGATTAGGAGAATCTGGATAATGCTGAGTCTCTAAACAAAAACCTGTTCGCTTAGCATAAGTTCCTCCCCCTTTAGCAGGCAATGTACCATCTAAAAAGTTACCAGTGTAAAATTGAATTCCAGGTTCATCGGTAAAAACTTCCATAATTCTCCCACTCTCAGGATCATAAGCCGTAGCTGCTAATTGCTGACCGTTGTTTTGGTTATTTAAAACCCAACAATGATCGTAACCCAAGCCACGCTCTAACTGTTCATTTTCGGTATTGATTTCTTTTCCTATAACTTTAGAAGACCTAAAATCGAATGGAGTTCCAGCAACATCTTTAAATTCTCCTGTTGGAATTAAAGACGAATCTACAGGCAGAAAAGCATCAGCATTAATCATAATCTGATGATCTAAAATAGTTTTAGAAAAATCTCCCGATAAATTAAAATACGAATGTTGAGTAAGATTTACCACCGTTTTCTTGTCGGTTGTAGCTTCATACGCAACCTTTAATGTATTTGTATTGTCTAATGTATAAGTAACAATAGTTTTTAAATTTCCTGGATACCCTTCTTCCATATCCTTGCTTGTATAAGAAAGTTGTAGTGCTAAATAATCCTTTTCTTGTATTGGTTTTACTTCCCAAACAACTTTATCAAAACCTTTATTTCCTCCATGTAAATGGTTTTTTCCATCATTTTGAGCTAAGGTATATTCTTCTCCATCGATTGCGAATTTACCCCCAGCAATTCTATTGCCATAACGTCCAATAATGGCTCCAAAATATGGTGGCGGAATTAAATAATCTTCTAAAGAATCAAATCCTAAAACTACATCTTCAATAGCTCCATTTTTATCTGGAACTTTTAAGTTGGTAATAACCCCTCCGTAATTAATAATAGCTACCTCCATACCATGCTTGTTTGTAAGCTGGTATTTTGTAATTTTTTCTCCGGAAGGAAGTTTTCCAAATTCTGAGGTTGAAATATGGAGGGCTTCGGTGTTTTCTTGTATCTCACTTTGCTCTGAATTAGCAGTTGCTTTTTCCGACTTTGTTTTACATTGAGTAAAAACAACAGCAAGACACACCAGTGAAATATACTTTAAGTTTTGTTTAAATGAATTCATCTGTTAATATTTATTATTTTAAAAAGGTCAGATGTAATACCCACAATCATCATATCTATGTGTTTGATAAAATTGTTAATGGGCATTTCATAATCTATTTAGGTTTAGAAGGTTACATTCTATGTTGAAATAAATGATAATACGATTCATTTGCATTGAGAGTATTCTTAAATTCACGAATACTTGTTTTATCATCAATTACTAATAATTCAATTCCTGCAATATCTGCAAAATCTTCCATATATGCAGTAGTAAGTGCTTGGGAGTATACCGTATGATGAGCTCCACCAGCTAGAATCCAAGCGGTAGTAGCTTCTTCTAGACTTGGTTTACAATCCCAAAGTACTCTTGCAACTGGCAATTTAGGTAAATCTGCCATTGGTTCCACAGCTTCTACTTCATTAACAATTAATCTAAAACGATTCCCCATATCTATTAAAGAAGCATTAATTGCAGTACCAGCAGGCGAATTAAAAACCAATCGAACAGGGTCTTCTTTCCCTCCAATTCCTAAAGGATGTACTTCACAAGAAGGTTTTCCATCGGCAATAGAAGAACATATTTCTAGCATATGCGAGCCTAATACATACGATTTTTCAGGAGTAAAATGATAGGTATAATCTTCCATAAACGAAGTTCCTCCTTCCAAACCTTGCGCCATTACCTTCATGGTTCTCAACATAGCTGCCGTTTTCCAATCGCCTTCTCCACCGAAACCATAACCATCTGCCATTAAACGCTGTACTGCAATTCCTGGCAACTGTTTTAAAGCTCCTAAGTTTTCAAAAGTATCTGTAAAAGCTTTAAATCCACCTTCATCTAAAAAAGCACGAAGTCCTAATTCAATTTTAGCGGCATCTATTAACGATTGTCTTTTTGCGCCTCCTTCTTTAAGAGATGCTGTTAAATTATAAGACGTTTCATAAACCGCAAGTAAATTTTGTAATTGCTTATCTGTAACAGCATCAATATGCTTTACTACATCCGAAGAATCATAGCCATTTACTTCCAGTCCAAAACGCATTTGAGCCTGTACTTTATCTCCCTCAGTAACTGCAACTTGGCGCATATTGTCGCCAATTCTGGCAACTTTCATATGTTGTAATTCGTCCCAACCTAAAGCTACACGCGTCCAAACACCTAATTGTTTTTGTACATTTTCCGATTTCCAATGTCCTACAATTACTTTTCTTTTCTGACGCATTCTAGACATCATAAATCCAAACTCACGGTCGCCATGCGCCGATTGATTTAAATTCATAAAATCCATATCTATATCATTCCATGGAATCTCTGCATTAAACTGCGTATGAAAATGACATAATGGTTTTTTAAGAATATTAAGTCCTGCAATCCACATTTTAGCTGGAGAAAATGTATGCATCCAAGTAATAATTCCGATACAATTTTTTGTGGTATTTGCTTCAATACAAATAGCTGTTATCTCATCGGGAGTTGTAACGATATTCTTACTTACTATTTTTACATCAATTTTTGAAGAAGCATCCAATCCATTTGCAATGGTATTTGCATTTTGTGCTACCTGTTTTAGAGTTTCGGGACCGTATAAGTGTTGGCTCCCCGTTACAAACCAAATTTCTTTTTCCGTTGAAATCATTAATTATAGTTTTTTATTATTTCTGTCCGTAGTAAGCATCTTTTCCATGCTTACGTTCGTAATGTTTTTTTATAAGTGAATCTTTTAATCTTGGTGCATTTGGATTAATTTGAAGTGTTAAATAAGCCATTCTTGCTACTTCTTCCAATACTTTACTATTATATACTGCTTTTGAAGCTGAATTACCCCAAGTAAACGGGCCATGATTACCCAATAATACCATCTGTACTTCTTGATGGGATATCTTTTTATCTTTAAAACAATCTAAAATCTGAATTCCAGTATTGTGTTCGTAGTTTCCTTCAATTAATTCATCTTTCATTGGAGGAGCACAAGGAATATCGGCTACCAAATGGTCGGCATGTGTAGTTCCAAAAATAGGAATATCTTTTTGCGCTTGCGCCCAAGCCACAGAATAGGTAGCATGTGTATGAGCTACACCTCCAATATCTTCCCAATTTTTATACAAGAACGCATGTGTTTTGGTATCAGATGATGGTCGCATTTCCCCTTCAACAATATTGTTTTCAAAATCGACAATTACTATATCCTCTGGTTTTAATTTTTCATAAGGAACCCCGCTTGGTTTAATAGCAAAAACCTTATTCTGTCTATCAACAGCACTTACATTTCCAAAGGTATAAATTACCAAATCCAATGCGTTAAGCTCCATATTTGCCTCGTAGCATTCTCTTTTTAATTCTTTATATTTTGACTCCATAATTACTAATTGTATTATTTGGATGTGTTGTTTTCTATATAAACTGAAAGTCCTGAATAAGACTCCAATAGTGTTTTATAAACCGCTACTTGATCTTCCTGCGGATGATATTCGGCTTCAAAATTGCTTCCTAAATGTTTACTAGCTTCTATTACGTCTTTATAAATTCCAGCGGCTACAGCAGCATAAATAGCCGCTCCCAATGCTGGAGCTTGATCTGAGGATGCTATTTTTATTGGCATATTTAATACATTGGCAAGAGTTTGCATAATAAAAGGAGATTTCCTTGCTACTCCCCCAATACCAATAACAGTATTAATTTTTACCCCTTCGCTCTCAAAACGATCTACTATTTTTTTAGCACCAAAACAAATTGCGTTTACTAATGCCTTAAAAATATGTGGTGCTTTGGTTCCTAAGTTTAAGTCCATCATGGCAGCTTTTAATTCCTGATTTGCATCTGGAGTTCTTCTACCATTAATCCAATCTAAGGCTGTAGGAATACTTTCTTCCAACGGGATATTTTTGGCTGCTTCAGCTAATTGTTTGATGAAATTCCCTTCAATCTCTTTCTTTAAATTATCTTTTTGAGCTTCGGTTAAACTTTCTGAGGTATAAACCAAATTATGAAGAGGCCAAGAAAGCACATCTTTAAACCAAGCTAATAAATCTCCAAATGCAGATTGACCAGCTTCCAAACCTACCATTCCTGGAATTACAGAACCATTTACTTGACCACAAATTCCTTTAACAGCCTTTTTTCCAATTACATTTTCATTGGCTACAATAATATCACAAGTAGATGTTCCCATTACCCTAACCAACGTATGCTCTTCTATTCTAGCTCCCACTGCTCCAGCATGCGCATCAAAAGTTCCAACTGCAATTACCGTTTCTGTAGTTAACCCCAATCTCTCTGCCCATTCAGAGTTTAAATTTCCAGCAACCTCATCAGAAGTATATGTTTCTTTATAAAGTTGATTTCTTAGTTTGGATAAATACGGATTTAATTTCCCTAAAAATTCTTCGGAAGGGAGTCCGTCCCAGCTTTCATGCCACATTGCTTTATGACCAGCAGCACAACGACTTCTTTTAAATGTATTTAAATCTTTTTCGTCTCCTAATAAATAAGTGATGTAATCGCAATGTTCCATCCATGTATAAGCAGCATTCTTAATAACTTCATCTTCTCTGGCTATATGAAGTATTTTAGCCCAAAACCATTCAGAAGAATAAATTCCTCCCTCAAACTGCGTAAAATCTTGTCCTCCCCAACTTCTAGAGAGCTTATTAATTTCATTGGCCTCCTCAATAGCGGTATGGTCTTTCCATAAAACCATCATTGCATTTGGGTTTTCACTAAATTCTGGTAATAAAGCAAGTGGAGTACCCTCTTTAGAAAGCGGCATTGGAGACGAGCCTGTGGTGTCTATACAAATTCCTTTAATAGCAGCTGGTTTTACCCCCGCTGTAGCAACAACTTTTTTAATAGTCTGTTCTAATCCCTCAATATGATCTAATGGATGCTGACGAAATTGATTTTTAGAAGCATTACAATATAATTTCTGTTTCCATCTTTTATAATATGCAACATCTGTAGCTATTTCTTCCCCATTTGCTGCATTTAACAATACAGCTCTTACAGAATCTGTACCGTAATCCAGCCCGATTACGTATGATTTATTATCGCTCATTAAATTAATTAATTTTCAATTTGAATACATTTACAGAATAAGGAGCTAATTGAACTCCATCTTTAGCATCCATTTTAATTTCTTTAGATTTTGGTATTATATTTTTAGGCTTACTGATGGAATTTACATCACTCAACCCTTCACTTACAAGAACAACTTGAGTAGCATTATTAGCAACAGAAACCCCATTCCATTTAAAATTAATAGTATTTTTTTCAGATAGTGTATTTACCACTTTAACAATCATTTCGTTGGTTTCTGTATCTTTTACTACAGAAGCATATAAACTCTTCTGTCCTATTATTTTTTTACCATCAATAGTAACTTTCATAAGATCGGTTCCTCGATTGGTTGCAAATAATTTTTGCACATAATAATTTGGTGTCCCATAAGAAGTAAGATTGTTAAACCAAATTAAATCGGGAGTCCATTGCCAACCTTCTGTATGCGCCATCAAGGGTGCATAAGACGTTAATTGAACTACCTCAGCATTACGCTCTAATCCAGTCATAAATGCTGCTTCAGACATGGCACACTCCCAATTATTTTCGTTTTTTGGGCTTGCAATTGCAACACTTTGTGCAGCGTATTCTCCAGCAAAAATTTTAGGACCATTTCTATCGTAATCATCATACCTATCGGCATTATCTCTAAACCATTGCGGACTACGGTAATAATGCTCATCTATAATCTCTGCATTTAGTTTTTTCAACGCTTCCATTCCGTATTCAAAATAATCGCCATCTGGAAAAGGACCACTTCCAGAAACAATAATCATATCTGGATATTGTTTTTTAATAGCTTCAGAAAAAACCTTGTAACGCGCAATATAATCTGGCCCCCATTGTTCATTTCCAACCCCAATATATTTCATATTGAAAGGCTCTGGATGCCCCATATCACTACGTACTTTTCCCCAAGGAGTTGAAACATCTCCATTAGCAAACTCTATTAAATCTAAAGCATCTTGCACATAAGGATCAAGTTCTTCCATTGGCACTAATTCTCCAGTATTAAACTGGCATGCCATTCCGCAACTCAAAATTGGTAATGGTTCTGCCCCCATATCTTCTGCTAATTGGAAATATTCAAAAAAACCAATTCCAAAACTCTGATAATAATCGGGGGTTGGACGATGTCCAAACTCTGTATTCCATCTATTGACCAATATTTCACGATCTTCAATAGGGCCTACTGTTTTTTTCCATTGATAACGTTTTGCTAACGTTCTTCCTTCTACAATACAACCTCCTGGAAAACGTAAAAATCCTGGATCCATATCTGCTAACAATTGAACCAAATCTTTACGCATTCCATTTTTTCTTTGTTTCCATGTATCTTCAGGAAATAAAGAAATCATATCCATATCAATTTCTCCCGTTCCAGAAAACGTTATTTCAAGGGTAGCTTTTTCTGCGGTTGCAGTTGCCGTTAATTGTGCTTCATATTTTTTCCAATCGTTGGCATCTACTACTACCGAGGTAGAAGCAATTTCCTTCTTATCTTTCCCGACCAGCTTAAAGTGAAGCTCCTTTATATTACCCGATGTTTTAGCAGCTAAAAAGGACAGATTATAAACAGCCTTGGCATGTATCCCCATCCCTCTAAAACCTTTATTGATGATTTTGTAACCTTGATCGTCTTTTACAATAATTCTACAATAATTGTGATTGGTTTGATCTCCAGAATATTTTATAATTGTAGCAATTCCTGAATTGTTATTATAAGAATGACGATCGCTATTAGGTTGTTCCCAACCCATTAAAGGCTCATCAAATTCAAAAGATCTATTTTTAATCATTTCAGCATACAACCCTCCATCTGCGGCAAAATTGATATCCTCAAAAAATATCCCGTACATTGTGGGTTGTATTTTAGCAATAGATTGTGATGCATCTACCTCTAAAGTTGTTATTTGTGCATAATTTATTCCTACACAAAAAAATGCTAGAATGTATATCTGTTTTAAAGTTTTCATTTTTAGTTTTTGTTGATTTATCTATTTTTTAGGCAACCATACTTTCATTTTTCCTATTCCTCTGTTTGACCATGCATAATAAGGAATGGCTTTTAATTTATTGTTCTCTATTACATTAACCCCTTCTAAAAGATCGTTCTCCTTTTTTACTTGAAAAGTATCGTCATTAGAAATCGTAATAGCATCAAAATTGTTTTTATTATCTATTTCTTCCACTGCATATACAATTGGACCATATTCCAAAGCAATTTTCCCACGGTCTTCTTCCACTTTTTCATTTGCTAATACTTCTCTAACTTCCATTGGAATCTCTAAAGAAATGGTTTCTCCTTTTTTCCAGTTTCGAGTAAGTGTTATATATCCATTATCAATTGTTGCTTCCACTAGCTCTCCATTAACCTTAACTTCTGGTACTGCTTTTATTTTTTCTTTATATGAATAAAGTGTTCCTGGGAGCACCTCATTTCTTGCCCAACCTGGAATTCGTAATTTTATAGTAAAATCTGACGCTGTTTCTGGAGTAACTGTTAACTTAACACTTCCATTCCATGGATAAGAAGTTTCCTGAGTAATAGCTATAGCTGTTTTCTCCAAGCCTATTGTTGCCTGATTTGCAGCATATAGATTTACAAATACTGTATCGGAAGTTTTAGAATAAATTAACCCAGGTAAAGAAGGAATAAAACGAATTACATTAGTAGGACAACAAGAGCAATCAAACCAATCTTTTCGGGTACATGCCCCTTGATTAAATTTATACACTCCATCTGATTCTAATGCATTTGGATAGAAAAATTGAGTCCCGTTTAATGAAAGTCCAGAAATTAAACCATTATACAATGTACGTTCAATAACATCAAAATATTTTACATTCCCAGTCATATTATGCAATCTGTGATTCCAATAGACATCTCCAATTGCAGCACAAGTTTCGTTATAAGCAGTTAAATTAGGAAGTTCATAATTTTCTCCAAATGCCTCACCTTCATGCCTAGCTCCTATTCCACCAGTGAGATACATTTTTTTATTTACCATATTCTCCCAAAGGTTATCTACAGCTTTATGGTAAGCGGTATCATTCTCAATAGCCGCAATATCCGTCATAGCGGCATACATATAAACAGCTCTAACAGCATGTCCCACTACTTCATCTTGTTTTATAACAGGAACATGATCTTGAGCATAGGGACCAAAATCCATTCTTCCTTCATGAAACCCTCTTCCATCTAAAAAGTATTTTGCCAATTCTAAATACTTCTTTTCGTTGGTAATTCTATACAACCTTATCAATCCTGTTTCTATAATTTGGTGTCCTGGAACCGTATGGATTTTCCCATCTTCTGGCCCAAAGGTTTCTACCATTAAATCTGCATTTTTTAAAGCTATATTTAAGAAATTCTTTTTCCCAGTAGCCTCGTAATGAGCAGCAGCAGCTTCGTATAAATGTCCAGCATTGTATAATTCATGACTCATCTCTAAAGATTCCCAACGCTTCCCTTCATTAACCTTTACCCACGTTGCTGGGGGATGAGCAGGATTTATAGTTCGCCAAGTAGTTAGATAACCATCTTTTTCCTGACCAATACTTATTACATTAATAATGGAATCTAATAAAGTTTCTAGTTGAGGATTCGGTGCACTAATTAAAGAGTAAGATGCTCCTTCAACAATTTTATAAACATCGGTATCATCAAAAGGCATAACACCTTTTACTTCGCCTTCCATTTTTCCTCCAGCAATTAAGAAGTTATCAAAGCGACCTTCTTCTGTAGATTTTTCTATAGCGTATTCTATAGTTCTTTCTTGTACTCTTTCTATAATAGGAAGCCAAAAATCGTCATTCAATTTTACATGTTGAATATTTACCGATTCTATTTGGTAACCTGATCCATTCTCAATTTTTGTAGTAACACCTTCCTTCTGACTTTCTTGCTGACAAGAAAATAATAACAATAAAGAAAATGTTACTAAAATAGTACTGTCAATTCTTCTTAGACTTCTCATTTTAGGTAGTTTTGGCGGTTAACTTTTATAAGTGTGCAATTTACATTTTTAATTTTAAAAAACAAGTTAATCTAAATAATCCTTATCTATTTTAGGCCATAACTCCTCATCCCATTGCAATTCTAATACCTTTAGCTTAGGTTTTCCATTATCTTGAGCATCATAAGCATGGAAAAACAAATAATCCTTTCCATCAAAAGTATAGGTACTATTATGTCCTAAACCATACCAGTTTTTATTCCCTTCTAATACTAAGGTACCTCCTCCATTTACTAATGATTTCCCATTTTGATCTAGATAAGGCCCCATTACTTTTTTAGACCTTCCAACTACAATTTTATAGGTACTTTCTTTACCTCTACAACATAAATCCCACGATAAAAACAGGTAATAATATCCGTTTTTCTTAAAAATAAAGGGTGCTTCTAAAGCTCCATTTCCAGGATCATTATCGGGAATCTTAAAGTCTCTTTCTCGTCTTGCAAGGGTGTGCCATTCTTCGGGTTTAGCAACCGATTTTAAATCCTTGCTTAATTTTACCAATTTTAAACCTTCCCAAAAAGAACCAAAAGACAACCATGGCGTATTGTTTTCATCAAATATTAAATTTGGATCAATAGCATTCCACATATCCCGATTGGGAACCGATTGTACAACAATTCCTGCGTCTTCCCATTTATAGTTGGCATCAGTAGCATCTAAGGTTGTATTTGTTGCTACACCTATTGCAGAAGTATTTTTTCCAAAGCTTGAAACCGAATAATATAAATAGTATTTTCCATTGTGAAAAGAAATATCTGGTGCCCAAATATGATTTTTAAAATTAGGAACAACACTATCTGTCCATGTTGGTTTTTGCTGAAATACGGCTGGTTCTTTCTTCCAATCTTTTAAATCTTTAGAACTGTAACTTGAAATTCCATTTCCTGTACAGAAAAGATAGTATGTATCTCCTTGTTTGGCAACTACAGGATCATGAACCATAATATCTTGAGCCAAAATTCCTGCTGAAAACAGTACAATACATAATTGAAAAAATAATTTCATGCAAATAACTTTAGTTTAAGCATCTCATTTTAAATATTTTATATAATTTCACAAAGAATGACTCCCTAATAAAAATCTCTGCTTTATTCATTTTATTTTATGGAAACAATTACTTTGGCTATACTTAATCCCTTTATGAAGGATTCATTACTCAATCATTATTTTGAATTCCTTCAGAAGTCATTTGGATTCTCTTAATAGTTCCATCCTCATTATAGTATAAGCGGTCTATACAAACAGAACGCCTAAAACTCCCCCCATTAGGTTCAATACTTCCATTATGATATATAAAATATGGGATTCCTTTATACTCAATTATGGCTTGATGGTTTGTGTTTGTATTTCCTGCAACTTCATTTAAAATTCCTTTAAATTCCCATGGACCAGTAATAGATTTACTCATAGCATAGGCTGTTTTTTCAGGAAAACCATATGCATAAGACAAATAATACCAGTCTCCTTTTTTATGTATCCAAGGAGCTTCTGTAAATTTAGGAAGGTCTACCGTATGGATGGGACCATCAAATTCTATCATATTTTCTTTTAATTTGGCATAATAACAAGCTGTATTACCCCAATATAAATAGGCTTGCCCATCATCATCTATAAAAACAGAAGGATCAATATCATCCCAACTTATATCTGTATGCTCGGTAGTCATATCATTAGTTACTAAAGCCTTTCCTAAAGCATCTTTAAAAGGTCCAGTTGGAGAATCGGAAACAGCTACACCAATTGCTTTTCCGTGTATGTTTTTATGAGTTACCGTAACATACCAATAAAACTTACCAGCTCTTTCAATTACCTGTGCAGCCCAAGCATCTCCTTTAGCCCATTTAAAATCGGAAGGTTTTAAAGGTACTGGATGCTCTTTCCAGTTTACCATATCTGTAGATGAGTATACCAACCATTCATCCATTTTATAAAAATGAAAATCTTTTGGAGCCTCATCATGCCCAGCATATAAATACACTGTGTTGTTATGTACCAATGCCGCAGGATCTGCCGTAAACTTGTCTTTAATAATTGGATTATTAAAATTTTCTTGATCTTGAGCTTCTGTTAATAATGTTCCTATAAAAAATAGAAACACACTATATAATTTTACTCTCATAATTATTTTATTTCAAAAACGATTACTGAAAAAGCAGGAACTTCAAGTTCGAGGATTCCTTTCTTAAATTTAAAATCCTCATACTCTTTTACTACAATTTTGTTTGGATTTTCAAATGAATTATGATCCTGAACTTTAGCAGAAGTTAAGATGTTGGCTGTTGCCTTATTTAGCTTCATTTTTTGAAAATCTAGCGTAATCTTATGTGCTTTGTTCATATCAACATTTACCAAAGAAACATGTGCTACTCCTTCTTTATTAATAGATGCAGACGCAGATATTGCTGGAACTGAATTTCCTTCAAACTCATATTTATCAGATTTTAAATCTATTGGTAACAAGGTTGCATCTTGGTGCACCGCATACATTTTCATTACATGATAAGTTGGTGTAAGAATCATTTTTTCATCATCAGTAAGAATAACTGCTTGTAAAACATTTACGGTTTGCGCTAAATTAGCCATCTTAACACGTTCACTATGATTGTTAAAAATATTAAGTGTTGCCCCAGCAATCATGGCATCTCTCATAGTATTTTGTTGGTATAAAAAACCAGGATTAGTTCCTTCTTCCACATTATACCAGCCACCCCATTCATCTACTATCAAGTCTATTTTTTTATCAGGATCATATTTGTCCATTACAGCAACATGCTTGGTTATTAAAGTCTCCATATTCAATGCACGCTCCATAGTTTTAAAATATTGCTTTTCATTGAAATTAGCTGCAGGACCTTTATCATTCCATTCTACAAAAGAATAAGAATGTAATGCCACACCTTCTATAAGATGCTTTGGAATGTCTCTCATTAAAACTTCTGTCCAATGATAATCGTCTACATTTGCTCCAGAAGCAATTCTGTAAATCCCTTTATCATTATTCCAGCTACTCATAAAAGTAGCGTATTGACGATACAGATTTGCGTAATATTCTGGAGTCATATTACCACCACAACCCCACATTTCATTACCTACTCCCCAATAAGTTACTCCCCAAGGTTTATCTCTCCCATTTTCTTTACGAAGGTTTGCCATCGGACTCTCCCCGTCGTGATTTACATATTGGATCCAATCGGTAAACTCTTTTACGGTTCCACTCCCAATATTAGCTGCCAAGTAAGGTTCTGCCCCCAAAGCCTCACATAAATTTAAAAAATCGTGGGTTCCAAAACTATTATCTTCGGTTACCCCACCCCACCATTGATTCACAATAGTAGGTCGGTCTTCTTTAGCTCCAATACCATCTTTCCAATGATACGTATCTGCAAAACAACCTCCTGGCCAACGTAAATTTGGTACTTTTAGCTCTTTAAGTGCTTCAATAATATCTGTACGCACCCCGTTTGTATTAGGAATATTACTGTCTTCGCCTACATAAAAACCCCCGTAAATACAACGGCCTAAATGCTCTGCAAAATGCCCATAAATATGCTTACTTATTGTGGGAGCATTTTCCTTTTCTTGTATAGTAACTGTAGTTTGTGCACAAGTGACTCCTGCTAAAAGAAGGCAAAGTATCAATACAATACCTCTTGATTTTATATTTTTTTTTGAAATCATATAGGTTAATTTATAAGTGTTATTTTTACATTTCCAAATTAATTAATAATTTTTCATAAAAACAAATGATTTATTAAACAATTCGTTTTTTTAATGTTATAAAAATAAACAAACCCTAATAAAAATAAATTTTAGCAGTTACAAAACTAACTACCTCAGAGCAAGCCCAAGAAGTGTTTAAGCAAAATAACCTCAACCCAAAATTCTTCAACAAACTCTGGAAAATTAAATTAGCTATGTGGTATTAAAATTTGAATTCATTGATTATTTTTAAAAAAAATGTAATTTTACCCGTATTCTGTGAAAATCTACCCCACATGTTAAATAATTATAGTAAAGAAGATAAGGTATTACTTGCCGTAGATTGTATCATTTTTGGGTTTGACAAAGAAGAACTTAAAATTTTATTGATTAAAAGAGATTTTGAGCCTGAAAAAGGAAAGTGGTCTCTTATGGGTGGATTTTTAAAACGCAATGAAACGTTAGATGATTCGGCAAATAGGATTTTGCATCATTTAACGGGATTCCATAATATCTACATGGAGCAATTGTATGGTTTTAGTAAAGTGGACAGAGATCCAGCTGAACGAACCGTTTCTGTAGCCTACTATGCCCTTATCAACATTGAAGAGCATAACCAAGAATTAATTGAGCAATATTCTGCTAGGTGGTTTAGTATTTCTGAGGCTCCAAAATTAATTTTTGATCATGACCAAATGGTAAACCATGCTATTAGGCGTTTGCGCTATCGAACTTCAAACAAACCTATTGGATTTGAATTATTACCTGAGAAATTTACAATGAGACAGCTTCAAAAACTTTATGAAGCTATTTTAGATGAAGAGCTTGATAAAAGAAATTTTATCAATAAAATAAATGGTTTGGACATCCTTATAAAGTTGACAGAAAAAGATATGTCTTCCTCTAGAAAAGGTTCTTTTCTATATCAATTTGATAAAGAAAAATATGACAAAAAAGTGGAAGATGGATTTACTTTTAAAATATAAAAATCCCCCGAAAATAAATTCCGAGGGATTTATAAAGAAACAAATTCAACCCACTTAAAACAAGTTTTTACACAAGCTAATCCACTACAGAATCAGGAAGTAATCCTAAGGCTTTAAACAAAGACACTCGCTCTTTAAGTTCTTGCCCAAAAAGCTGAACACTTAATTGTTCGGCCTCCAAAGCTTGTCGTTCTGCATCTACAACATCTATATAATTAATAAGCCCTTTTCTATACCTTTCATTTGTTAACTCTGCCGCGTTATTTGCTGCTTTTACAAATTCTTGTTGTGCCAGCAATTGTTCATGCACCCATTTAATATTAGAAATGGAATTTTCTACTTGTCTATAAGACACTAGAACATTTTGATTGTAAGCAGCTTCTGCTTGTTTTAACTCACTTTTTCTAAGTTTAATTTCTGCACGTTTTTTTCCACCTTCAAAAATTGGTAAGGAAGCCGAAACTCCTGCTACCCATGTTCTACTATCATTCTCAATCCAATTATTACTGTCACCCGACAAGTAACCGAAGGCGCCATTTAGATAAAATGATGGTAATAATTGTTTCCATTGATTCTTTACCAAACTTTTAGATGATTCAAACATGAGTTTAGCAGATTTTAAATCGGGGCGTGTAGCAGTTAAAGAGTCCTTTTCCAAAAAGATCAAATCTGGTGGCATATAGCTAATTTGTGTTTTATGTATACTGAAATTACTTGCATCTACTCCAACCAATGGTGCTAAAATAAGTTCGATTTCGGTTCTAAGTTTATGAATCCTTTTTATTTGAACTTGCACCGATGACAATTCAGTTTTAGCTCTTAAAACATCAATCTGACTTACCAAACCTGCTTCATAACGAGTTGTGGTTATTTCTAAATTATTCAACCTTGTTTTTTCTGTTTCTTTTAAAAGATCCTTTTCAGCATCAACCTGTAATAACAAGAAATAATTTTGAGCCACTTCTGTAATTACCTGTAGTAAAATATCTTTTCTACTTTCAACACTTGCATCGGCTGCCAAACGGTTTGCTTTTACATTATCAATGTTCTTACCAAACACATCGAGCTCATAATTTACCGTAAGTGGAATATCAAAAGTATTAATAGTTACCCTATCTAATTGACCTCCAAAAGGGTTTGGTCTATTAGCCGAGAACTCTTGTCTAGCAACCGAAGGCTCCAAACGCAACGTTGGTAATAATGATGAAAATGCTATTCTTTTCTGCGCTATTGCCTGTTCTACTCTAGCCTGCGCTATCTTCAAGTCTTCATTATTTTGCAATGCCAAGGCTATTAAACTATCCAATTCCTTATAACCAAAAGCTTCCCACCATTTGTCTGTTTCAATAACAGGAGCTGCTTTTTTAGATATGGTGTCCGTTCCTATATACAGCACCTCATTTGTCTGCTCTGGCACATCCCATTTCCATGTGGAGGTACTGTCTTGACTATATCCAATTGACTGATAGAATCCTATCAAAATCAATATAGTTTTTATAAATATCTGATTCATTTTTATTTTTTTACTTAACATCTACGGTTGCTTTTTTTAAGACCATTTTTCTACAAAGCACATAAAACACAGGAGTAAATAGTAATCCGAACAATGTTACTCCCAACATTCCACTAAAAACTGCCGTTCCTAAAGAGCGTCTCATTTCTGCTCCTGCTCCCGTTGCTGTAACCAAAGGAATTACCCCAAGAATAAAAGCAAAGGCGGTCATTAAAATAGGTCGTAATCTTAACCTTGCAGCCTCTTTTGCCGCTTCTTGCAAACTATACCCTCTATCTTCAAGTTGCTTTGCAAATTCTACAATTAGAATAGCATTTTTACTAGCTAACCCTACTAGCACAACCAATCCAATTTGTGTTAAAATATTATTATCCATTCCCATTATTCCTACTCCAAACATTGCCGATAGTAAACACATAGGCACAATAAGAATTACAGCCAATGGCAATACCCAACTTTCATACTGAGCAGCTAATAGTAGAAAAACAAATAAAACGGCCAATGCAAAGGCTATTCCTGCTGTATTACCTGTACTTTTTTGCTGATATGCAATTTCAGTCCATTCATAATCAATACCATCTGGTAATATCTGCGCTGCTAGTTGTTCCATAGCATCCAAAGATTCTCCAGAACTATGCCCAGGAGTAGTGTTTCCTGTAAGTGCCAAAGAAGGATATAAATTGTACCGAGGTACACGTGCTGGGCCAGAAATATCTTTTAGATCTCCAACAGCACTCAAAGGAATCATATTTCCATATTTATTTCGAACTCTAATGTGCTCCAAATCCTCTGGAGTATATCTAAACTCTCCATCGGCTTGGGCGGTTACTCTAAATGTTTTCCCTTGTAGGTTAAAATCATTTACAAATGCAGAGCCCAAATAAACCTCTAAAGCGCTTGAAACTTCTTCAATTGGGACACCCAGCTTTTGAGCTTTTTCTTTATCGAGATCAAAAAATAATTGAGGCGAACTGGTATTAAAAAATGTAAAGACATTTGTCATTGTCGGATCTTGATTAGCAGCTCCCATAAGCTCATAAGCCGATTTTAACAATTGCTCATTGCCTAATCCACCTCTGTCCTGCAACATCAATTTAAATCCACCAGCATTACCAATTCCTCTTACAGGTGGAGGTGGAATAACAATAACGTAAGCATCTGTCATCTTACTTAACGAACTAGTTAAAGACTGTTGAATCCCTTCATAGGTAACCCCTTTATCATTACGTTCTTCAAAACTTTCCAATGCAGTAAAAATTACCCCTGCATTTGATGAATTTGTAAATGTTGCCGCATCAAATCCTGTAAATGCAACCGCGTCTTTTACCCCATCAACTTTAAGTACACTGTCTATTGCTTTATTTACAACTTTGTCTGTTCTCTCTAGCGAAGAACCTGGAGGTAACTGTATTACAGTAATAAAATATCCTTGATCCTGTTCTGGAATAAACCCAGTAGGCACCTTGTAAAAAGCAAAAACAGTTAAAGCTATAAGTCCTAAATACACTAGCATTACTCCTTTTCTTATATTGATAAGTCTTGACGTTAATTGTGCGTATTTATTAGATGTCCAATCCATTAACTGATTAAACTTATCAAAGAATTTAGTTATAAAACCTTGTGCTGCAACATTAGAATGCTTAGGAGAGTCATCGTGCTTTTTCATCACTTTGGCTGCAATTGCAGGACTTAATGTAAGCGAAACAAAAACAGAAATCATGGTTGCAACAGCTATGGTTACTCCAAATTGACTGTAAAACTGACCACTAATTCCTTTTAAAAATATGGTAGGTAAAAATACAGCAACAAGCACTAGTCCCATTGCTACCAATGCTCCCCCTACTTCATTCATTGTTTTTTGAGCAGCTTGCTTTACCCCCATTCCTTCTCTAAGGTTTCGCTCCATATTCTCAACCACCACAATGGCATCGTCTACCACAATTCCTATGGCTAGCACTAATCCAAACAGTGTTAAACTATTAAGAGAATACCCTAAAGCTTGCATTACGGCAAAAGTTCCAATAAGCGAAACAGGGATTGCAAGGATTGGTATAATAGCCGCTCTCCATGTTTGTAGGAATAATATAATTACCAATACTACTAAAATTACGGCTTCGTAAATAGTTCCCCCTACTTCGTCGATTGATTGTTGAATAAACTCCGTTGGGTTGTATGCAATACGATACTCTATCCCCTCTGGAAAATCTTTTGATGCTTCTTTCATGGTATTGATCAAAGCATCTGCTGTTTCTAACGCATTGGTTCCTGGGCGCTGAAAAACTGGTAAGGCTACAGCAGGATATTTACTTAAATACCCTTTGGTAGCATAGCTTGCCGATCCTAACTCTACACGTCCAATATCTTTAACACGAACTAATGCCCCATCTTCTCCATTTCTAATAATGATATTTTCAAATTCTTCAATTGAATTTAATCTTCCTTGTGTTTGAATATTAATTTCAAAAGCGTTTTGGGTAGTTAAAGGTTGCTGATTTAAAGTTCCTCCCGCAATTTGAACATTTTGAGCTCTTAAAGCAGTTAACACCTCATTTGGTGTCATATCCAAATTTGCTATTAAATCTGGATTCAACCAGATTCTCATGGAGTATTGATCGCCTCCAAACATTCTTACAGCTCCAACCCCATCAATTCTTGAAAGTTTATCTATAATTTGAAAATTAGCATAATTTGCAAGATATGTTTGGTCATAAGTCTCTTCTGGAGATATTAAATGGATAACCAACATAAGGTCGGGAGCACTTTTTTGTGTTGTAATTCCCAATCGTCTTACGGGTTCTGGCAATCTAGGTTCTGCAATAGCCACACGATTTTGCACCAATACTTGGGCATTATCTACATCTACCCCTTGTTTGAAAGTGATTGTTAATTCCATAACACCATCATTTGTAGCTTGAGATGCCATGTATATCATTCCTTCAACTCCATTAATTTCTTGTTCCAAAGGCGTTGCCACCGTTTTGGAAATCGTTTCTGCGCTAGCTCCAGGATAGGTTGCCCTCACTACTACTGTTGGAGGAGCTACTTCTGGATACTGTGAAACAGGTAGCGAAAAATACGCCAATCCACCAACTATCATTAATATAATAGATATCACGATTGACAATATTGGACGCTCTATAAAAGTATGCGTGAATTTCATTTTATTTTCTTTATATTTTTATTGGATTTTGACAAAAAAAGAGCCTCCCTCAAATCAAAAAATATGATAAGAGACTCTTTTACAGATGATTAAAAATTAGCTTTTTAACTAAGTCCTTTTAACCATCAAAAAAACAACTACATGAGAGTTATTGAAATTTACTTATAGGCCACACTTTTAGTGTTTTGTTGAATTTTAAAATTATCTTCTGAAGGAGCTACCTTCATACCTGGTCTAATTTTTAAAAGATTTCCAGTAACAATTTTATCATCCAAAGTAAGTCCTTCTTTCACTATTCGGTACTTCATTTTAAAAAGTTTCCCTAGTTTAATAGGCTTAGCATGCACCGTGCTATCTTCAGCAATTACATACACTACTTTATTGGATTGATTGGTACTTATAGCTTCTTCTGGGATTAAAATTGCTGAGGAATTCCCCTTCATAAGTCGTAATCTCCCAAACATTCCAGATTCTATTTTTAGATCTTCATTATCAAAAACTGCGCGCCCTCTAATGGTTCCTGTATTTCTATTAACCTCATTATCAACAAAATCCAGCACCCCTGCTCTGCTATATTCTCCCTCTGTTGAAAGCTTTACTGCTACTGGGGTATTAGAATTGCTATTATAATTAACAAAATCGTTTTCACTTCCTTCAAAATAAAAGTGAATAGGATTAATTTTCACAATGGTAGTTAACGGAGTGGCATTGGCAACACCTCCAGTTACATAATTTCCAGCATCTATAAAGTCGTCACTAATTTTCCCACTAATAGGCGCCTTAATTTCTGTATAGCTCAGATTAAGTTTAGCCTGCTCTAGTCGTGCATTGGCAGCCATTAATTGTGCCTCTGAAGATTTAGCAATTTGTTTACGTTGTTCTACTTCTTCTAAAGATACCGCACGAGAATCTTTAACCGATTCTATTCTGTTGTAATCACTTGTGGTTCGGTTAAGATCGGCTTCGGCTCTTAATTTTTCGGCTTCGGCTTGTTTTAATTCAATATAAAATGGCCTTTGATCGATTACAAAAAGTACTTGTCCTTTTTTTACAATATCCCCATCTTTAAAATTTACCGATTCGATATACCCGTTTACACGTGAACGAACCTCAACTCTTTCAGATGCAGCAAAACGCCCAATATATTCGTCCCAATCATCTACAGAGTTTTGAACAGGATGAACAAATGGAGTTGCCATTAATGCATTCCCTCCATGTTCTGCAGCTTTAGAATCGCTACAAGAATGGATGGCAAATACAAGTACTGCAAGCAAGGGGACTCCAAACACTATTTGTATTAATTTACTTCTCTTTTTCATTTTTCGGATTTTTTTAGTTGTTTTTAATTATAATTGACCGGTCGTCTATTACTAGTTAAAAAAAATTATTTTAAAATAAGAGTTTTCAAAAAGTATAAAAAATTGTTTAGTGGATCTGCACATTTGTTTTCTTTCATAGAAGTAAGCATTCCTTTGTAAGCATCTTCTATAAAATCTACAATTTTAGCGGCGTCTATATTCTTATCAATACTACCGTCTATTTGCGCTTCCTTTACTACATCAACAATTATTTCTCTAGTTTTTTGTTCTTCATGAACAATAGTAGTTCTAATACTTTCACTATGTTCGGCCATTTCTAAACCTATATTACAACCCATGCAACCCAAAGAACAATTTAATTGATCTCTCACTATGGTAACTCTATGATTATAATAATTGAATAGCCTTTCTACAGCAGGAATGTTTTCATGACTAAGAACTTCAATAGTAGCTGCTCTTTTTAATGAAAAATACCGTTGCAATGCATGAACTGTGAAATCCTCTTTTGATTTAAAATAAAAATAAAAAGACCCTTTCGGAACATCCGCAGCCGATACAATATCGTTTACGCTTGTTCCGTTATACCCTTTAGACCATAAAATATTAAGACCTTTGTCTAAAAGGTAATCTGCCTTATCTCTATTTTTAACTGTTGCTGACAACTATTCTAATTTGAAGGAGCAAATATATGACCAGTCGTCTACAAAATCAAACATTGTGATGTTAAATTTATGCAAATAAAAACAATTTGCTGATTACAAGTGTTTTACATCGTGGAACTAAGGACTCTTCCCCCTAACTATTTTAATAGAATTAATAAATATTTATAAGATGCCTCAAATTATAGTTTTATTACTATCTCACTTTCTTTTTCTGAAAGAGGGATTTTATAAGCTCCATTATCCATTTCAAAAGGAAGATTTACATTTTTATTACTTTGTAAAAAAGCTGTAGGAGTATAATCATTTTTGGGATTTAGATATAGTCTTACTTCCTTTTCTTTTTCATTATAGTCTACCTTATTAATACTTCCAGCATCTAGAGTAATTAGTAACCCTTCTGGAGCTATAAAAACTTTATTTTTAGCGGCTGTAGTTAACATCATTTCTACCTTATCTTTATTGCTTTCAATATTTCCACCGAAAGAAACCCAACCAAAATCGGCTGTTTTAGTTAAATAAGAAGTAGAATTAATAGCATACCCAAAAAACCCAGAACCATAGTCGCCCGACAGGTAATCAATTTCCAAAGTTTGCGGAAACGAATGAAAAGCTGCTGGACCAAAACCATCTTTAGTAATATTAGAAATTCCTCCTAACAAACCTCCATATCCCACTTTTAGAAGATGAAAATCGTCTGGAGAATTTTGATACGCTTTTAACATTGGAATGGCATTTAAAGCCGATCCATAATGATGTATTTGTCGTTCTACTCTCGACAATTTTCCTCCATAAAGAAAATCCCAATACCGCCTTGCATTTCCATTATATGCCCAGTGTGGCATGGTAGGCATGTATGCTAGCACTGCATTTAAGGTAATTGCAGCTTTTTCTGTATACCCAAAATAATCGGACCACATAAACACTTCTTCTTGCCCCGTTGAATCCCAAGGCATTTCACTTCCGAAGGGATAATTTAATGACTTCCAATGATCGGCACGTTCTTTCATCTTCAATTCTAAATTCTCGGCTAAATCATTAATTCCTTCCCGTTTTAAATCTTTTAAAACATTCAAAAAAACAGTCCCCTCCATTTGTCCGAATTGTGCATAATACGGAGCTAACTCTGTCATTGCTATAGCTGTATGATATGCTTGCTTTAAATACCAATCCCACGGCTTATTTCCCACTAAACCTGTATGATATCGAGCCAAACGATACATTACCCAATAAGCAGCTGTTACATGCGGATAATTATACGATCTCCCAGGATCGTTAGCGTGTTTATGATTCCAAGCAGCCCATGTTTTATAATTAATGGTATCATTATAAGTTCCTTTAGGCATGCTATCTGGTTCATAATAGAAAACACTTTTTTTAACTCCATATTTATTTTCACCCTCTGCATATTGTATAGTACCCCATAAAGTTTTATGTACAAATTCTGATAGTTTGTCTATTTCCTCCTTATCTGGTTGTACATACTGCTTCATCATTGCTGCCAACCAGCTTCCTGCTCCCCCCTCGTCGCTCAAGCCTGCAATCCATGCTCGGCTATCTTGACTTACTTGCTTTTTTGCTTCATAATCATAAGATATTACCGAAGGATTACGATTAAAAGGATCTTCTTCATTGTCAAACCACTGCTCAGTTGTTAAAAAATGACCAAAATCTGCTATTACTTCCGCTTCCGACTTAATTATTTTATAATTTATAGTTTGCTGTTTTCCATCCTCATAATCAATAGTTATACGAGCTCTACCCCATTGTTGTCCATTGACTTGATATGCTACATAACCACTTTTTAATTGCTGCTTTTTTTCAATAGAAATTGCTCCCTGAGGCTCAACTGCTATATTTTTTATTTTTGAAGAATTTTTAATGAATAATTGTCCGTTTACATTCTTTGGCAACACATATCCTGGGACACCAACAGCTGTTGGCATTTTATGATCGATAAGAGATTGTTGAACATTTTTAATGCTTTTTGCCAATACAAATTTTACCGCAAAGTCTTTTTCTTCATCTGGTTTTAACAGTATCGATGTGGGCTTATTCCATTGCTGTACACCTTTCCATTGATTCTCTGCATAGGCTTTACTCAAAGACATCCATTCATGAAATCCTTCAAAAACTATGCTTCTTCGAGTGGGGTCGTCCAACAAAGGTCTGTATGTCTCAAAAGGCATATTCTCTTCGGGGAGTACCAATAAAGCGGAACCTTTTCCGCTTAAATGCTTAACTTCCAAATACCCTGCATCCATTCCAATATAAGGGTCGAAAAACACATTATCTGCATGAGCTTCATCTAATGATTTTCCTTCTAAAATATTATTGAAAATCATTGGAACTCCCAAAGCTCCAATTTCCAATGGCGCATTACTTGTATTTTTTAAGACAAAACGCAGTATTAAATTCCCGTTATCCTCCTCATAATAACGTTTAATATTTACAGGAAGTTCTTCCGGAAAAGTATTGGTCATATCCGAAGCCATTAAAACATTTCCTTTAACAGAAAGTTTTTCCACAGGCTTTCTTTTGTAAGCTGATGAATAATTTACCCAATCTCCTTGTGTATTTTTCAGCGTTAAATTAAGATCTCCAAGATGATACAAACTGTCCTTATCTCGAATTTCTAATCTTTCCCCGGGAGTAAAATCAAAATTGGCATCTGCTACAGGATATAAACCAGCTACTGTTTGTGAAGTTTTTACCAATTTTAAATTAAATTCTGATGTTTTTACTTCTATAAAACCATTTTCTAATCCTAGGCTAGAAGGCTTCTTGACAATATTATTCCAATATTCCTGAGAATGTCCTTCAAAAGAAAAAAATACTAATAATAAGAGAATAAAATTATATTGTGAACGAGGGTTTATCATTTGTTTATGCGTTTGGTTAATGTATTAAAAAACATACATAGCTATGAGTTCTTTGGGTATTTAAGTTCTTGCTCTACCCTAATTATAAATTTCAGGTTACTTTAATGTAACATCTAAATAAACAGAATACCTATTGTAAGTATCATAAAAAGGTTTGTAAGTAATTCCATCAATTATAAATTCTAATTTTTCAGGATCTCCAGAAATATCCTTTCCTATCTCGTTTTTATCAAACGTAACCTTACGCCATTCTGTACGGGGTTTAGACTCTTGAGCAACAAGTAAAATAGGACCATAAAATAAACTAGCTATATTTTGTTGATCCATTATTGATTCTAAATGAAACTGAAATGGCATTTTTAATTCCACAGTATCCCCGTCTTTCCAAGTACGATTTAAGGTTAGGTAACTTCCAGGAATAGCTTCTACTTTTTCCTCTTTTCCATTAATCTTCACTATAAAACCTTTGGTAGCCCAATTTGGTACACGAACTTTCAAATCAAATTTTCCATTACCATTAATAGTTAGTTGTGTAAAATCTTCTTTCGGGAAAGCAGTTTTTTGTGTAATTGTTAGCTCTTTTTCCGCCCAATGTAAAGTTGATGGCACATATAGATTTACATAAAGCGCGTCATTTTCTACACTTTTAAAATAAATAGAATTTTGAAGTTTTGTACTACTTTCTATAGCTGTACCGTTACAACAAGTAAACCCTTTCATATCTGGATTTCCAAAATGCTTTACAGAACCTGGTCTTAATGGAACATGGTATGTATTTGCAGGAGTTTTCTCTGCTACAGACGCTAGAATATGATTATATAAACCGCGTTCATAATAATCCATATATTCGGCTCTTTGATCAAAAAGAAACAAGTTTCTCGTTAATTTAAGCATGTTATAGGTAGCACACGTTTCATTTTGCCCTCCTGCTGATAATCCATTTTCATATATAGTTGCTGGTTGTGAGATAAAACATTCTGCATTTGCTGGGTTTCGTGCTCCTGCAACTCCACCAATACTATACATATAATCGTTCTTGCTTTTAAACCAAAAGTTATCGGCTATACGGTAATATTCGGCTGTATTGGAATCTCTATACATTTCTATGGCTCCCACAATTTGAGGAATGTGTTGATTGGCGTGGAGTCCTCTAAAAGTATCTACGTTCTTTGCTAGTCCGTTTGAATGGTTAGCATCGCCATAAAACACTTTAATATTATCAAATAATTGTGCCACTTGTAAGTATTTCTCTTCATCTGTTAACCTATATAAACGAGCCATTACTTCATTCATTCCTCCAAACTCTCCCGCAATATATCTATTCCACATACTAATCAAGGTTTCTGTTGGCAACTCATTCAAACGAGCATAAACCCAACTCCCCATTCCTTCTGCAACTTCTAGTGCCTTTTTGTTTCCACTTACTTCATAAATATCTAATAAACCTGCAAGTATTTTATGTAGGGTATAATAAGGAGCCCAAACTTGGGTTTGTTGTCCTCCATAGGTAGCTCCATTTTCTAGCATAATAAATTGATCTGGCGGATATGCACTTATAAAGCCTTCTCCCCAGTTCCAATAATCGGTTCGAATTCCATCTTCACTTAAATCAGAATCATAGTTTGATTTTCCTGGTCCAGGAGGAACTTCTGTTGGATTAGCCACATAGGAACCATCTTTTGTTTTTGGATTTCCAGACATTTGAGCTAATTTGTACAAAGTATTTACCATATACTCCATCTTATCGGCAAAGTTATTTTGGAGCGATTTATCGTACCCCGTACTTGCATATGCCTGTGCAATTGCTGTTAGGTAATGCCCAGTTGCATGTCCGCGTAATTTAGTTTCCTGAGAATCCCATACTCCCAATGGCTCGGCAGCATCTGGTTGCGGCTGACCAAAAGTGTTTCGGAACATATATAAAAAAGCATCTGGATTTGTTTGAGCAAGAGTGCTTATAAACTTATCACGATTTTCAATAAATTTAGATTCATGACCATGAGTATCTACATCTAGAGAAACCTCATCTAACTCAAAAGCCTCTAAAGTTTTATCTGGTGTTGCAGATATTTTTGCATCTTTTACTGTAACAATAGCCTTAGGTTTTAAATTTGTTCCTGCAACACGTCCTATTACCGTATAACTACCTAGTTTCTTAACCTCACTATTGTCTTTTGGCGCAGGCCAGATTACTCTAGCTTTTTCATTTTTTATTCCATTGCTATACACTCCTTTTACATAACGAGGTAAACGAGGTAGGTAACCTACTACAGTTTCTACTTCAATATCTGGTACACTAGTTAAGTATTCGTTATAAAGTTGTGGGGTTGTTTCTGAAAAAATTGGTAGATTATCTTCAGGTTCTTCACGTTCGTTTACAACAGATTCCCCATCAGATAACGCATTTTTATATATTCTAGCTACTTGTTTTTTACTTAATGGGATTCTATAAATTCTAAAATCGTATAATTTAGCATCGAGATAGGATTTAGATGACACCGATTTTCCTATATAAAATTTATTATTTTCTCCTGAATTATTATCGAACAACTCGGCTAGTATAACCTCAACATTTTCAGTTTCTTTTACCAACTTTCCATTTACATAAGTAGCAATAGTTTTTGAAGGAATATTAATAGTAACAGCCACATGATTCCATTCGTTTACTTTTACTCCAGATGAAAGTGTTTGGTACATAGCTCCTTTGGCTGTTGTTATTTCTGCAACCAAGCCATCATTCTCTTTAGTCCCTGTAGGTGCTACAAAAAAATGTGCTTTGTTGCTTTCCCCAAAGTCAAAAAAATACTGATTTGCATTAGAAGAAGTTAGGTATAACCAACCTGTTATACTTATAGATTCCTCATTAGCAACAGTCCCTTTTGGAAGTTCTATATAATTTTTACCTTTTTCTGATAATGAAAGTACTTTCCCAAACTTAGTATCATCTACAAATTGAAATCCATCACCATGAATTTCTCCATGTAAATTATTTCTAGACCAATCTTTTGCATCTCCATTAAAAACATAACGGGCAATTAATCCTGTTTCTCCAATTCCATCAAGAATCTGATCCCCACTTTGCGCTAATACTTTTGATGTACTTAAGGTTAAAAAAACTAACATTGTACATAGTAATAATTTGTATGTTTTCATCTATTTTAATTTTCTCAATTAATTGTTTCTAGTGTTTTAATTATTTCGATAGAACAGTCTAGGCAATAAACTTTCTAAAAAGGTTTAAAAGATTCTAATTGTATATTTCATCCCAAGAAGGAGGATCTACTTCTAATAATTTTTTCACAAAGAAATCCTTACGTTTTTTATCTCCAAATGTTCCTCCAGATGAATGTCCCATTCCTGGAACTACCACTAATTCAAAATTTTTTCCTGCTTTAATTAAAGCATTTGCAAACTGATATGTTGAAGCAGGGTCCACATTATCATCTACCTCCCCAACAATCAACATTAGATCTCCTTCCATTTGGGTTGCATTTTCAATATTTGAACATGCTGCATATTGAGGTCCAATTGGGAATCCCATCCACTGCTCGTTCCACCAAATTTTATCCATACGGTTATCATGGCAACCACAAGAAGCTACTGCCACATCATAAAAATCAGAATTAAAAACTAAGGCTGCACCTGCATTTTGTCCGCCTGCAGAAGTTCCTCTAATTCCAACTTTTTCAATATTCATATATGGATATTTCTTTGCTGCTGCTTGCATCCATAATTTTCTATCAGGAAAACCTGCATCTTTAAGATTTTTCCAACAAACATTATGAAAAGCTTTGGAACGATTGGAGGTTCCCATACCGTCTATTTGAACCACAATAAAGCCCAGCTCTGCCAAAGAAGACATCGACCAATAATGACTTTGAAAACTTTTTGGCACAAAAGAATCATGAGGTCCCGCATAAATGTATTCAATAATTGGGTATGTTTTTGAAGGATCAAAATTTGTTGGACGAACTATAATTCCCCAAACATCGGTTTTCCCGTCTCTTCCTTTTGCATTAAAAACTTCGGGAGACTTCCATCCAGTTGCTAAAAGTTCTGAAATATCAGCTTTTTGCAATTCTTTTATTATTTCACCTTTTTGATTTTTCAATAAAGTAACAGGTGGCATATCTACCCTTGAATATTGATCTACATAATATTGATAATCATCTGAAAAACTTACCTTATGATTTCCATTTTCCTCAGTATATCTTTTAAAGTTTTTTCCATTAAAATCAATGCTACAATAGTGTTTAAAATATGGATCTTGATCTTGATCTAAACCACTTGCAATAAAATAAATACGCTTGTTTTCTTCATCTACTTTTACCACTTCCCGTACTGGCCACTTCCCTTTTGTTATTTGGCGAATTACTTTTCCAGTTTTTGCATCATATAGATATAAATGATTCCAGCCATCTCTTTCGGATGCCCAAATAATCTGTGCTCCATCGCTAGTATCATATCGATATTTTTTTCCGCTATAATCAATAAAAGTTGGGCTGGTTTCATTAATAATTACCTGTACTTTTCCAGTAGTTGCATCAACAAAAATCACCTTATATTTTTGGTGTCCGCGCTCATTATATTCAAACCTAAAAGCACTACTGTCTTCTAGCCATTGTATAGTTCCTAAATGAAATTGTTGCTGAAACTCATCTGTAGGAATTCTTATATGCTTTTTTGATGCAATCAAAAATAACTGCGGACTCCTAAATGCAACTTGATCTCCTGGTTTTAAATAATCTCTCGATTGTAGCTTTGGCTGCAACTGATCTGTAGGACTAGACTCCACAAAATAAATCTTATGATCTTCTGCTGGACGTAATTTGTAAGCCATAATTTTCTTACCATCTGGAGCCCATTTTATTTGCCATGAATAGTAATAACCATTAGACCCATCATAACTCAGCTGAGTTTCTTCCTCCGTCTTAATGTTTTTTATATATAAATTGTAATTCTTAACATATGCAGTATACTTCTTATCTGGAGAAACTACTGGTTCCCCTTCCCGTTCATCATCTTTACTTCCCCAGTAATGCTGGCGATTGCTCTTTTCTAAAGTATCTAAAACCGTTAAGGTATAATCGGATAGGTTACATTTAACTTTGAGACTATCGGTATTAAATAAGACAGAATTTTGTTCTGTATTAAACTCTAAATCTGTTATAGCAATCTTCCCACTGGTAATTGTACCTTCTGTTAAAATTGATAAACTCTTAGCCATTCTCTCATGATCAAAAGCCAATTCTTGGGAACTGCTTAAAGCGTTTACTTTTATATACTCTTTTCCTTGTGGCGTATTATTTACATACCAAAATAATTGATTGTTTTGCCAATAAAAAGCAGTTGGAGTATTGTATGTTTTGTTTTTAAACAATGTGTCTACAGCAATAGATCTTTTGTAATCTTTCAATGTTCCTTGTGCAAAGGAGAATAAAGAATTAAAAAGTGTTATAAACACACATATTTTACAGAGGTAGGTTTTCTTACTATACATAAGTATAAAACTATACATAAAATATGCCTTTTAGTTGAAGAATATTACCAGAATATCATACTATCTTATCCGTTAAAAGATAAAACTACGATTTACAATGGTATTTTGGTATTAAGAAATAAAGGAAACCACAAGAACACCATAACTATTATAAGTAAAAATTAGCTAATTGTAGTATTATATTACCCTAAATAGTATATTTATACGTTATTATGACTAATATTGTTTAATTAGTTATATTATTATGAAAGTACTCCCCTTTAAAATACCTAAACCAGAACAAGAAGCACTGGTATATCAAGAAGATCATGAAGTTTATTTTTACGATCAACTCCATCAACATGAAGAAATTCAGATAAGTTTTATTAAAAAAGGAAGCGGTTCTTTAATTGTTGGAGACTCCATAAACACCTATAATAAAAATGATATTTTGGTTATAGGTGGAAACATCCCCCACGTTTTTAAGAGTGATGTTGAGGCAGCTCCAGAATCTATTATGTATACTTTATTTTTTACAAAGCATGCTTTTGGAAATAACTTTTTTCAAATAAGCGACATGGAAGCTACCAAAGATTTTTTTAGACCTGCAGAATATGGTATGAAAATTTCTAAAAATCATAATAAAATCATTAGAGTTTTTAATAAACTCCAAAATCAAAATAAAATACAACGTATTGCTTCATTACTGAAAATTATAAATCAGATTATTGAAACTGAATACACGCCTCTTTCTTCTTTTGTATATGAGAAAAATTATACAGATGATGAAGGAAAACGTATGAGAGCTGTATTTGAACATGCTATGGAAAATTACCACAATCAGATAACTTTAGAGGAGGTAGCAAATATTGCTAATATGACTAAAAATGCATTTTGTAGGTATTTTAAAAAGCGTACCAATAAAACTTTTTTTCAATTCTTAATAGAAATACGTATTGAAAATGCCTGTAAATTACTTTATAGAAACAAAGAAATGTCTATTACAACCATTTCTGAATTATGTGGTTTTCAAAATATTACAAATTTCAACAGAAAATTTAAAGAGCTTAAAGGCACTACGCCATCTCAATATAGAGCTCAATAAATAAACTTGATAAGTTTACGAGGAAATCAACTACCTCGAGGCAAGCCTACGAGGTATTCAGAGGAAACAAATTAAATCCATTTCGATGCAGAGCCCTTCGATAAACTCAGGACAAGCTCTGGGGAATTAAACCCTCAATGAGGGATTAAAAAAGGCGAATGATAAAATCATCCGCCTTTTCCTTTGGTGTAAAAATAAACTAACTAAATCTAATATGAAGACTAATAGCCAGGATTTTGTTTTAAGTTTGTATTGGTATTTAGTTCTTCTAATCCAATAGGAAATATAATGGTATGATCTCCTTGTGGAGTATGATTATACCAGTTTTTGGTTTGAAAAACTCCAAAGCGAATTAAATCGGTTCTTCTATGAGCTTCCGCAGCAAATTCCCAGCCCAATTCATCTAAAAAGCGACCATATTTAACAGGAGATTGATCTCCAGGAGCATCAATACTTCCATCTTCTGCTAGTGTTCCATATTCTACAGTGGTATCTGCTTCCAATTCTGCACCAGTTACAGTAGCATCTGCTGGATTGTCAAAAGAACGCATACGCACCTCGGTTACAATTTGAGCTGCAACTCCACTTTGACCAGTTCTTAATAAACTTTCAGCTTTCATCATTAAAACTTCTGTATATCTTAAGAAAGGAAAATCGTTATTCAACGCTCCAGTAGCTCCTGGTTCAATTTCATATTTTGCACAACGAAATCCTTCAGTAAAAGTACAGTCGTAAATACTTGGCATCTCTTTTACTAAAGTCATTACAACACTCCCATCTTTAGCATTTAATTGGTCTCCCATTAACCAAGTATCGGATAAACGTTTATCTGTTGCTTCGTAGCTATCTATAAATTGCGGATTACAACTTGAACCTCCCCAAGGCTGTGATTCCATATCAAACACCAATCTATGATCTGGCAATAACATTTTCATATGCGCATTCCATTCTGCAGCATAAATTTGATCATAAGGAACTGCAAAAACCATTTCAGGATTTCCTTCATTTTGAGCACTAAAAATATCTCGGTAATTAGCAGAAAGGCTATATTTTTTACTATTTATAATTTCATTACAAGCAGCAATACATTTATCCCATTGCGGCGTTCCTGTATATACTTCGGCATTTAGATATACCTCTGCCAACACATGGTATGCAGCCCATTTTGTCATCCGTCCATAAGTTGACTGATCTACGGTTTCAGATAGTGAAGGAATCACCTCAGTTAATTCGGAAACTATAAAATTGTAAACTTCTTCTCGGCTACTCTGCACTGGTAATTCATCACTATAGCTTGCTATAATAGGCACATTTCCGTGGGTATCTATTAACATTGAATAATACAAGGCTCTTAAAGCTCTCATTTCGGCAACAATATTAGCAGCTTGTTCTTCAGAAACTGGTAATCCTCCAGATTCAATTTGTAGAATCACTCTGTTTGCACTATTGATACCGTTAAAACACGTTATCCAAGAATTTCTAGGCTGGTACTGCGTATTATCCCATTTATGAAAATGCATTCTCTTATAAGTTCCTCCATCATCCCAACCGTTTGGTCTTGTAGGAGTTACAAACATATCTGCAGGCTCTTCCTGCACATCAAAATAACCCTGCCACCCCATAATATATCTTAAAGGAGTGTATGCTGAAGCCATTACAGCCACAATATCTGTTTCTGCAGGAACAAAAGAATCTTCTGTTACCTCTGAAAAAACCTCTTCATCAAGATTTGTACATCCTACAAAAGTAAAACCTGCTACTAATGCGAACATCCAAAATTTTATCATAAATGAAGTCATATAATTTATTTTTCTATTATTCATCGTTTAAAATTTTATAATGTGAAATTAATTCCTAGTGTAAATGTTCTGGTAGATGGATATTTATCCCTTTCATCATTTCCAGGTGCAAGTCCGTCTCTATTAACCTCAGGATCAATCCCCTTATAACTAGTAAAAGTTGCTAAGTTTAATCCCGAAAAATAGATTCGGAAACTGTCTGTAAATTTTAAAGCATCTTTAGGTAAAGTATATCCTAAAGTAACATTATCAATTTTTAAGAAATCTCCATCTTCAACATAATAACTTACATAACGCTGTACATCGTTTAAAACTGCTTTTCCATACACCTCATCAAATGCAGAATCTAGCACATTGTAATTTACTGTAGGGTTCTCATAAAACATTCTTGAAAAATTAAGTATTTGATAATCAAGCGCTCCACGTAAATTCATGTTAAAATCCCAGTTTTTATACCTTACTGTGTTATTCCAACTATAATAAGCGGTTGGCAAACCATTTCCAAGAATTTGTCTATCCTCGGTAGTAGCTTCTGTAGCAGGAATAATTCTTCCGTCTGGAGTTTCTATAAGAAAAACCCCATCATCTGTAATATCTACACTTTTAAGCCCAAAGAAATTCCCAATAGGTTCCCCTTCTTTTACTCGATGTGTTTCTATTTGGATTGGTTCTCCAGTATATCCTTGATCAAAAAAATCATTAGTCAACTGGAATTCATCATTAGATAAAGAAACTACTTTATTGGTATTTGTAGAATACGTTAAATTAGCAGTCCATGTAAAGTTTTCTGTTTCAAATGGAGTTACATTCAGTAAAAATTCCAACCCTGAATTTTCAAGTTCCGCCACATTTGCTGCTATAGTTCCATAAAAATAAGGAGGTGTTGGTACGCTATAATCAAACAATGCTCCTTCTGTTCTTCTTTGATAATAATCTACAGAACCACTAATACGATTGTCTAAAACTCCAAAATCCAATCCAAAGTTTAACTCTTTCTTCTTTTCCCAGCGTAAATTTGGATTTGCATTTCTAGAAGGCACTAATTCTCTAATCCACTCTCCATTGTTTAAAAAGTAGTCGCCATAAGTTAATCCACTAAGCGATTGGTAATTTGAACCTGCATTAATTCCAGTAATACCATAACCTGCACGAAGCTTTAAGTTATCAATCCAGTCAACATTTTCCATAAACTCTTCTTGATCTATACGCCATCCAGCGGAGATCCCTGGGAAATTACCCCATTTATTGTCTTCTCCAAATCGAGAAGAACCTTCATGACGGATACTTGCTAACAACAAATAACGGTCGTCATAATTATAAGTTACCCTTCCAAAAAAGGCTATTAATTTATCTGAGTTTTTATAACTACTCATGCCTGCTTCTCCAAGCTGTAGACCTTGCCCAGAACCAATATTATTATAAGAAAAACCATCTGTTGGGAAACGTCTGTTGGTTGCCCAAAAGCCTTCGTTTACATTATCTTCATAATTATAACCCGCTAAACCTGTAACGGTATGTTTTCCAAAAGTTTGTTTATAATCGAGGGTTAATTGTCCATAATTTCCTCTATAATCGTCTGTCCCTCTGGAAGCAAAACCATCTTGACCATATTTTACAGTCGACACATGATTTTTAGTTTGGTAGAATCCACGAATGTTTGAATTTCCTTTTCGTGTATACAATCCTTTCAACGTAAAATTATCATTAAAATCATAACTCATACTAAAATCAAAACGAACATTTCTATAACGATTCTCCCCTATTGTTTCTTGAATATAACCAACAGGATTATCATAGAAATAAACATCTCTTTCAAACCAATTACCATTATCATCATAAACGGGCTCGGTAGGGTTACGTATAATGGCCTGTCTATATATGTACGGATCAAAACTGGTACCATCTCCAAGAGCGTTGTAGACCTGCTCACTCGCAATCATGGCAACATTTGTTTTCAATTTATTATCAAACATTGCATGGTTTACACTAATACGACCCGTATATTTTTCGGTCTCCGACTTATCGAAAATTCCTTCTAAATCTCTATAGTTAATAGATGCTGTAATATTAATAGCATCATTTCCACCTCTAAAAATTAAGTTATGAACTTGACTTACGGCGTCTCTAGTAATCTCGTCCAGCCAATCGGTATCGTGACCAAAATCTTGTAAGTTTGCGCCAACAAAAGTATATCCTTCAGCATATTTTTGTCGTAATTCTCCTGCATCCAAAAAGTCCATTTGTCTTGCAATGGTAGACAAAGAAGAATATCCATTGTATTCTATAGAAGGCTTTGCATTATAATTTCCTTTTTTGGTAGTAATAATAATAACTCCATTAGTTCCACGAGTTCCATATATTGCTGTAGCAGAACCATCTTTTAAAACGTCTATCGACTCAATATCCTCTGGCGCTACAGTACCTAAGCTCCCCGGCACTCCATCTACCAATACCAATGGATTTGTACCCCCGCTTAAGGAGGAAGTTCCTCTTAATTTTATTTGGGAGCTCTGTGTAGGATCTCCAGAAGGGGCAGATACTGTTAAACCTGCAACTTTTCCTTGTATAAGTTGTGCAGCATCTTTTACATTACCCTGTACAAAGTCTTCCGACTTTACGGTGGCCACAGCACTGGTTACATCTGCTTTCTTTTGAGTTCCATAACCTATTACTACTACTTCATCTAGTTCTTGAAGGTTCTCTTTAAGTGTAATATCAAAAGTAGTTTCTGTTCCTACTTTTACTTCTGAATTTGTAAAACCTATGTAAGAAATTACAATCGCTGCATTTGAAGATGCAACCGACATTTCGAATTCACCATCAAAATTAGTCACAACACCATTTGAGGTATTTTTTTCTGCCACAGAAGCTCCGGCAATTGGTATTCCTTGTTCATCTCTTACAATTCCATTAATTTGTTGTTGCGCCAACGAAACAAATGAGGTTAAAAGAAAAAATAGTGTAAAAAGCAGTTTTGGAATACCAAAATTTATTCCAGCTTTTACCCTATGAGGGAAGTTAGTTTGTTCCATAATACATGTTTTTCTAGTTAGAATTTAGTTTTGGATTAGCTATATATTTGAAGTAAAGCACTTCATATATATTTAGTGTCTTTATTACACTTGTAAAATTATAACTAAAAAAAATGTTAAATATCTATATATTAGCTAATCCTCATACTATATTATCTTGTTTTACTTAATAAACTAGCTAAAACATGAAATTTGAAAAATGTAGTAACCTTTAAAGTATTCCAATAGGTATAGCTAAATATTTACTTCTTATGTATTAACTCTACGCTAGCATTTACCTACTCACCTACTCAAGTTTTCAAAACTTCTTATTTGCTTCTTTAGATAATTAAAAGTTGGTATCTAGCATTTTTTAAAATATTTTTACATTTATGTAAAATATTACGTAAATTTGCACGTAAATAATTTTAGCTATGAAAACAATATTATATTTAACCGATTTGTATTTTAAGGCAAATGGAAGAAATTACTATCAGGAAGATTTATTTATTACCTCAAAATTAAAGGAGCACTTCAATATCTTAATAGGAAACCCTCAACAAGCAATAGCTTTATTGAGTAAGGCTGACCTTGTTGTTTTTAGAAATACTGGAGCTGTAATCGGTTATCAGGAATACTTTAATAGATTTGTTGCTATTGTAAAGAATGAAAATATCAATATTTTTAATTCCTTTGATGGCAAGGCCGACATTAAAGGAAAACAATATTTATTAGATTTGATGGATACCGAATACCCCGTTATTCCAACCGTGGAACATATTTCGGATATTGATGCCTTAGGAAACCCAGAAAAATACATTGTAAAGATAAAGAACGGTGCTGACTCTATAGGAATGGAAATCTTGACCAAAGAAGAACTGCTACAGACAAACCCCGAAGAAAAACTAATACAGCCTTTCCTAGATTTTGAATATGAAGTATCCTTTTATTATTTAGATGACAAATTCCAATATGCATTATACGCACCACAAAAGGAAAAGCGTTGGGACCTACAAGAATACAATGCAACCACTGAAGATTTGGATTTTGCCAAACAATTTATAGAGTGGAATAATATTAAAACAGGAATTACTAGAGTTGATGCCTGTAGAATGAAAGATGGTTCTCTCCTATTGGTTGAATTAGAGGATTTGAATCCGTTTCTTTCCATTGAGCTTTTATCCAACAATAAAAGGGATAAGTTTATGAATTGCTGGATAGAGGTATTAAAAAAACTTTGCTAAATTTTTAAGTTTCAAAATATTTAAAAGATTAAAACAAAAACACCTCTAACCTTAAATTGATAGCTCTTTGTTAATTTTAGAAATATTATAAAAGTAAAAAAGTTATGAAAGCGATTATATTATCAAAAAAAGGAAATGTAAACCAGCTTAAATATACTGAACTTCCACTTCCATCCATAAGAGAAGGGGAAGTGCTTGTTGAGACCAAAGCTATAGGTATAAACCCCATAGATTTAAAAACAAGAAATGGAAAAGGAGTTTACACTATGCTTCAAAATGAAGATCCTATTATTCTCGGCTGGGAACTTTCGGGAATTGTAAAAAAAACCTGTTCAGAAAAGTTTAATGAAGGTGACGAGGTTTTTGGGTTAGTAAACTTTCCTGGGCATGGTAAAACTTATGCAGAATTTGTAGCATGTTCCGCTAATAATTTGGCAAAAAAGCCTGAGGAAATTTCCCACTTTGAAGCTGCTGCAACAAGTTTAGCTGCTTTAACAGCTTATCAGGCTTTGGTATATCTAGCTAAATTGAAAAGTCATCATAAAATTTTAATCCACGCTGCCTCGGGAGGCGTAGGACATTTTGCCATTCAGATTGCAAAACACATAGGTGCCTATGTAGCGGGAACTTCTTCCATAGAAAACAGAAAATTTGTATTAAGTCTAGGCGCTAATAAACATTTAGATTACAAGACTGATGCGTTAGAAAAAGAACAGAAAGACTATGATATTGTTTTGGATACTATAGGTGGACAAAACATAGATCGTTCTATTCCGCTAATAAAAAAAGGAGGCATCCTTATTTCCATTCCTTCTGGAATGAATAATTCTGTAACGGAAAAGGCATCCAGAAATGGAATTGAAGGAATGAAATTTACAGTGCAGTCTAATGAGAATGACATCAATGTAATTGCGGGTTATTTACAACAAGGAAATCTCAAACCACACATTTCAAAAGTATTTAATTTTGAAGCTATAGAGAAGGCTCATACTCAAATAGCAAGCGGTCATACGGTAGGAAAAATCATTGTAAATCTATAAAAGAATACTATGAATACAATAGAGAAAGCAGGAATATTAGCCATAGCAGCAAAGCTTCAAAATGTATTAGATACGCTAAGAGATGCTGGTAATTTATTTTATCAGGCACACGACATAAAGTTTGAAACCAAATGGTTTCCGCCAATATATGTACTCTCCATAGTCAACCAATTAAGTGTAACCGAATTAGCTAAGGAAATTGGGTTAAGTCATCCTGCAGCCATCGGATTATTAAAGGATATTGAAAAAAATGGTCTTATTTCCTCTGTAAAAGATAGTAAAGATGAACGAAAGCGTAACCTTATGCTCAGCCCTAAAGGAAGAGAAATGGTTAGCAACTTAAAACCTTATTGGGATAGTATTGCTAGTACCCTTTCTGAAGTAACAGCGAATCCACATAACCTGTTTATAGCTTTAAATGAAGTTGAGAAGCGACTTGAAGAAAAACCCCTTTTGGAAAGACTCAATGAAAAGGCATTTCATATTTTTGAACAATCCAAAAAGAGTTCTATTACCATTGAAGTTTGCAATAATATATATGCTTTAAATTTAGCTAAGGCTATAAAACAAGATGTACTTTGGGAACAGTATAACGAAGAGAGTAATCAAGATATTACCGAAAGTAAACTAATGTATTTCCTTGCTAGCGTTAATGGTTTACCAGCTGGGTTTATAGCCATTTACAGTACAAATTACGACATTGAAATAGATACAATTGCAGTATTAGAGCAATATAGAAATCAAGGTGTAGCAAGAAAACTAATTCAACATATTACTCAGTATCTCCCTGAAAAAAAACTGATTCTAACCACCTGTAAAATTCATCAAAAAAACTTTTTTGAACATCTTGATTTTACACTTAAAAAAGTTGACAAAAAAAATTATTTAGCAACAATGCAATTGAAGATTAACTAATATAATAGACTATTACCAAGCTGTATCAACATACTATTTTAAAATGAAACAAAAGCAAACGAACGTACAAATAATTCCTTATAACGATTCTCACAAGGAAGCCTTCAGAGCTATAAATTACCAATGGCTTACTCAATTTTTTGAAGTTACTAGTTATGACAAACCCTTTTTTGATAACCCTAGAAAAGAAATCCTCAATAAAAATGGATTTATTTTCTTGGCTGCTATAGAAAATGAAATTGTAGGCTCGGTTGCATTGGAGAGAATTTCAGACAAAGAGTATACCCTCACTAAAATGGGAGTTAAGCAAGGTTTTCAAGGATTAAGGATTGGGCAATTACTAATGGAAAAAGCATTGAGAAAAGCTGAAGAACTAAATTTGGATAGTTTAGTTCTCTATACCAATCATAAATTAGTACAGGCCTTAAATTTGTACTGTAAATACGGGTTTCGTTTTAAAAAACTTGAAAATCCATTGGTAGAAAGAGCCACCATAAAAATGGTAAAAGAATTTGTAATCTGAATATAATGAGCTCCAATAATTTTACTGCTTTGAAAATTGAATCCAAACTTCATCTAATTTAAAAACTCTTTGATTATAGATATATATATATTTTAAAAACACAGTTTAACTTTACAAATATAGTTGAGTTAAAAAATGTCCTAAACTTACTTTCAAAGAATATCCCTACTCCATTTATTAAATTATTAATACCGTTAAAAATCACACTAATGGCAGCTCCTATAAGTACTGCTGCAACTATGGATTCTTCACTAGTATCTACATAAAGTAACGGATTATTTAGTACATAACCATAACGGTTAAAGCTTTAATAATCCGTAAAGATTATATGGAAAAGTACTTAAAAACAAAAAGCTCAGTATTTTCATACAGAGCTTTTATTTTGTGACCTCGCCAGGATTCAAACCTTTCTACGAAAATTCTAATACCTTCAAGGTTCTTTATACTTCTTACAAAATCAATTAACCGAACTGTTAACCTTTTGATTTGATTTACTTTGTGGCAATCTAACTTTCAATCTATAACAAAGGTAAAACTTTATTAAAGAACAATTTGTTCCAATTATATTTTCAACAGAGATAAATACTGCTGCTATCTTCTATATTAATAACATTGTTCGTGCCTTACAGAGCATTACATACCACACGAAAAGATTCGTGTGGTAGTAAATGTTTTATAAAAAATGCTACTTATCTACAAATAATAAAGCCCATCCAAAACTCCTGGCTAATTCATTATAAATGATTCCACATCCACATAAAATGATAACAACTCCCCCAACAAACCCTTTAGCACTTGTAATGTCATGAGAAGGGTTATTTTTGCTCAAAGGGCGTCTAAACATAAAAAACAAAACGCCTCCAAGAAGGAGTAAAACTCCTTTTCCTATTTCTAATAAATCCATTATCATCTATTATTTAATCCCTGTTGTGATTGATAAAGCATATTCCGCCATGTTTGTCTTAATAATTCTTCTTGAAATTCAGTTACGTGAGGCAACATTTCGATTCCTATTTCTCCAACCTCTTGCGCAAACATAAATCCACCCCCTTGACCAAATTCTGAGAAATTAGTAGACAACATTACTTCACCAACTCCTCCAATAGTAGATACTCCATTCCCTACTATTGATAATGGTATTCCAATTTCAGCCCCTACAACAGTCAATGTTAGCGCATATCCAGCAGTGCTAATATATCCTCCTGTTCTTGAAAGAGTCTTTGCTCCTTCTAGCAAACTTCTATTCCAATCCGTACTTTTTATCATTATACTGAACGTTGCGGTCTTATTTATTCCAGTAGACGGATTGTACCAAACTTTTGTCTGCGGATCCCACTGCAGTAGTTCATCACTAACACCTTCAACGGTTGTCGTCGGACTTACACCTTTGTTTAACGTGTTTGCATTAGGTCCATTCACATTGGACGAAGTCAATCCCTTATTTGCGCCTCTCCAAAATGAATCTCCTCTGCTGATAGCTTTAAATCCATTAGTTATTCCTTTAACCAATCCCCTATTATTGCTTGCTCCGATAAGAAATATTCTAATACAACTCATTTTTTTTTAAATGATGCTAACTCAGAACTCCCTGAAACGTCCTTTTAAGTTTTTTCTTGAAAATTTCCTTTTAATCTATTACTATTATAATACTTATTAGCATTCCTAATGATATATGAAGATTATCTACAAATAATAATTTACTTATTTTGCTGTGCCAAAAAACTTTATGGAGCAGACTTTAAAACTGATCTTAAAATTTCTTTTATTTAAATATCTAATTTAAATTTAATTGTATCCCCATTTTTTATGACGTAAAAAAAAGGATTTTTTATTTTTTTCATAATAATAAAAGGTACTTTAACATCATGTAATAGTATTGTTGGGTTATATTCTTTTCCTTTTATTATAGGTGTAACTCTTTTATACAACCAATTAGGTTGACTATCCTTTAATCTAGCATAAGGGTAAACTAACAATGTATCATTAATTATAAGATCCCCTCTATTGTTATACATTCTCTCAACTGGAAGACTATCTATCACATATGAAGAAGTAAACTCTTCCATAGAATTGAAATAATTCCTTTGGAATAAAAATGTTAATAATCCAAAAATGATAGCAGCAATAATACATACAACAGCAAACTTTTTCATACTTATTTTTTATCTAACTACACTAGTACCCCATTCTAGATTAAAATCAAGCCCAAAAACTGTACTCACACCGTATCCAATACTTGCGCCTTGACCTAATACAAATTCTCCAGTTTTTAATGGAGAATAAGACCAACTTCCCCCAATGCTTACACCAACATCTGCGCCATAACTTAAAGAAAAATATTCTCCTGAAAAAGTATTTCTCGTTATGTTTTTAACGCTTCCTGAATAATATAATTTTGAAAGAAATAGTGTTCCTATGTCTTACATTTTTTCAAGACTTTGATAAAAGTATATAGGCTTTAAACCAATAAAAGAATGATTCCGGATTTGACCTCTTTAGTTTATTTAATCGGGTTTCGAAAGGTTGTTCTATAATCCAATCGGTTAATTCTCTTGGATCTGTAAATCGTTCTATTTCTTTTGTTCCTGTTTGAAGAATGGCTGATATATAAGCAGCCTTTGATGCCGGTATCATGGCACGCTCTATATGAAAGTTTTCAGAAAAGATATAATTTTTGATGTTCTGAATGCCTTTATGAAGCTCGGCAAAACTTCCATTACCGCTTTTGCCCCTAGTAGCAATAACCATTGTTGTTTCGAATATGTCTTTTAAAACATCTTCCGGGCTTAGATTCTTCATGCCCCGATACGATAACTCGGTCTTGGCAAATTGATTAAACACAGTAGAAACAATTTCCATGTCTTCAACCATATCAAATAGATGACCAACATCAAACAGTTGTTTAATAATCTCCACTTCCTTCTCTCTGTTATAAGGAACACCTGTTGTGTTGGGAGCAAACGCCGTTAGTTTGTCCCCTAGAATGGCTTCAGGTATAGGAACTGTTACCGTTAAATTTTCCCCTTCTGATTTTGTAAATATGGAAGCAATTTCAATTTCAGCAGTATAGTCCTCATAATGGCTTTCCTCGTACAGAATATCCAACAAAATATATTCTTTCTCTGCTTTAGTGTTAGTAACCGGTTTGTAATAGAATTTATAATGAGCCTTTTCTATATCCGATTCTATTTCACGTTCGTTTTCCGAAAATTCAAGGAAATCTGAATTTTGAATAACATCACTAAAAATTTGCTCGATTTTCTGTGGTCTATTGGAAACAATAACGTCCACATCTATTGATAGTCTTTTGGGAGAAGGAAGTAACAGCATGAGTGCGGTACCTCCCTTAAATATATAATCAAGCCTACTATTTTGAAGATGTTCCAACAAGTATAGTGCCCGTACTACTTTTTCGACTAGTATAGGATCGGATTTATGTTTTCTTGCAACATCATCTATCCATTTTATTGTTAATGAATCCGGGTGTATCATTGTACTAAGATTCGGCAGTTAACACAGTTTACTGCCGTTGTTTTGATTTGTTTATTAGCTCTTGTATTTCTGACCTTTTAGTTCTTCTCGTTGCGTAACGCAACATTCTCGGCTCATTGATATGGTATTTATCAAAAGCAGTTTGATATATCCTTTGTAGTTCTGCACCCTGAAAAGTTGCATACAAATCAGGGGCGCAATAGATATCAACCAACATTTTTTCAAGGGTTGTTGTACTTACTTGATTAACCTCTTGTATGGGAGCCTCTGTGGTCAAGTGTGTTATTATAACAGGCTCTTTTGCATTGGCCACATATTGGTTCAGTATCTCTGTTGAAGGGTTAAGAAATACATTTTTGTCCTGGTCGTTCAATGCGTAAAACACGGATTCCATAACATCCCTATCCACCTCCAGTATGGTGTAAAATCGACCAGGCTGGTGAAGCATAAATTCATTGAGCCATTTAGTAGACCATACACAAGTATTAACAAACGGAAACTGGTCATTAATTTTCCTGAATAGTTTTTTTAGGGATTTGTCGGTTTCGGGGACATACTCTTGAATTTCACCCTCTGAAAGCGCATAGACCCCCCTTGATAACCTATGTAGGATTCTTTTTTGGGTCAGCTTATAGATTCTCCAATCTATAGTGGATCGTTTTATCCGTTCATTAAATTGCTCATAGAAATCAACAATATCCTGAATGGTTATTTTTTGACCAGGAATAAATCCTTCCTTTAACTTATCTATATGTAAAGATGTATATGACAAAACAATTCGTTTTAACAAAGATAATAAAAATCTAAGATTCGGCAGAAAATTATTTTTACTGCCGAAGTTTAATATTTTTAATCCATCTATAATTTTCAAAGTCTAGTTTCCAATTTGACCTTTCTCCCCCCATTCAATTCCTGCAATTCCACCAATAATTTTTCCTTGTCTCCTAGCACATATTTTGGTAGTACATATACAAATCGAAGTAACTGACCATTCCATATCCTATAAGGATGGTTACAAATGTATATCGGTTTCATTTCAAGTCTTTGATAGGAAGCTTTTCGTTTCTTATTCCCGCTGACACTGTAAACTTTTAAAAAGTTAGTTTCAAAAGTAATACCCGAAGTATTGGATACTTCCATGACTAAAAAGGTTACAGATTTGTGATAAACCATTTTCTGAAGCTGTAGTTTAATTCCATTCCTTTTTTTAGACGCTAATCTTTTGGGGTTAGTTTTAAGTAAGTATTTACTAAAGGATTTATAGTATGCCAAACTTTTCTCCATACTATCCAATGCTATCTGTTTGGGTTTTGGCTTCACTAAAAGCGGTACTTCAGTACCTATACTTTCTGTTTTTGACATAAAATAATTTAGTTTAGGTAGCTGTTCTGCATATTTTAAAATATATGAGTACACCTGCCCATCATCAGTAACAATTAACAAATTACTTGCTTCCCCAGGCTGCGCTTGTAATAACCCGAAATACTGTTTTGTCTCCCGATTATAGGTAAACACAAAATGAGAAGCCCCTGTAATTCCTTGACGGATAGGTTTTGGAAAAAATAGCGCCACATTTTTCTTATTGTTAGCATACAATGTATCTAATATAACTTGGGCATGTATAGAACTTGATACAATTAAGGATATAAGTATAACTATTGTTTTCATGTGTTCATGTTTATTGTTTTTCAAATGTCAAATGAAACATCCATACAATCATCTCTTTATATGTTCAAGAAATAACAAAGAATGTCTCATTGCTTGAGTTTTAATATTAATTGATAATTGTCCATTACCGTCACCTTCACTTGTCGGTTACTCCTTCTAAAAAGCTGCTTGATACCACTTACTTGTGGTACTCCAGC
>NZ_JBSXNL010000032.1:0-16390 GCF_056857615.1 Galbibacter sp. L-19 | reverse complement strand
TTAAAAGGGCTAAAGAAGAAGGTTTTATCTAAAAAGACTAGTTTTCCCTTTAAATAAAATGTTAAATGCGGAAATACCGTAAAAAAATAAGGTAAACCCACCAAAGTCCACTTTTATAATCATTTACCTTTATTTGGCAGAACCATTAGTGCATTGATTTATAGCATTTAATACCAAATAATTTCAAATGATATGAAATGGTATCAAAAACATACAGGTTTAATTACGGAGATCATCAGTTATCTGTTTATACTCCTTTTTGTATATGCAGCACTCACTAAACTGTTGGATTTTGAAAATTTTCGAATTCAACTTGGACAAGCACCAATGCTGAGTGTCTATGCCGGTTGGCTAGTGTGGATTGTTCCCATATCTGAAATTTTAACGGCTTTTCTACTTCTAAATAAAAACACCCGTTATATAGGTTTATTAACGTCATTGGTCTTAATGGTCATGTTTACCACCTACATTTATATTATTTTGAATTATGCTTCGAATATTCCCTGCTCTTGTGGTGGAGTTCTTGAAAAAATGGGATGGAAGACGCATCTTATTTTTAATTTATCTTTCATCTTTATAGCTTCTTTGGCCATCATTGTTTACAGAAATAGATATTATAAAAACAAGAGTAAGCATAAATCTTACGCATTACTTTCTGTAATCACGCTTCTAAGTATTGGTGCAGTCACCATGTTATTTCTAACCTCAGAGCGAATCATTTATACTGAGAATCCCTTTATCCGACGGTATACTCATGGGATAACAAAGACATCAGAAACAGACTTAAATGGAAACGCCTATTATCTTGCCGGAGTTAAGGACAATAAAATCTATTTGGGAAATTACAGTAGTCCTTTAAGGGTTATGATTATTGACACTTCTCTACATACAAAAGAAATAAAAACAATCAAGATATCAAAAAAGGACTTACCATCAATTGCTACTCAAGTAAGAGTATCCCCTCCATTTTTTTACCTGATAGATGGACAAATATCAAGGATTCTCAAAGGAAATATTTTGAATTGGAAGGTACTCAAACGGATAGATGGTAGAAAACAATTTTCCGAATACCAAACAATTGGAAGAGATTCAATAGCTATAAAAACTTATAATCCTTTTAAGAAAATGTATAGTCTTGGGATATTACAAGTCAAGGATTCTTTACCATACAGATTATCCCCCGAAATATTAGAAAAGCAAATAGACGGGATTTTTGATGTGGATGGAACCCTTAGTTTTGATTCCAGTACTAATCAATTGGTGTATGTATATTACTATCGTAATAGTTATGCTATTGCCAATAACCATATTAATTTAAAACAAAGAGGTAGTACTATAGATACTATTACGAAGGCACAGCTTAAAATAGATACAGTCCAAACTGATGAGCGAAACGAGCGAAAACTCATATCATCCTTGATGGTCAATCCTTCAGCTTTTGCCTCCGATGGATTACTTTATATTCGATCTAAAATCAAAGGACGGTTTGAGTCTTATACAACATGGGAACAAACCGAAACCATCGATGTATACGAATTAAGTTCTACCAATTACAAAAGCAGCTTTTATGTTTATAAAGAATCGGGAGAATCGGTTAGACGTTTTTTTATTATAGGAAAATCCTTCTATGGTTTTGCAGGAAATAAACTGGTCAGATATGATTTAAAACAAATGTTATAAGAACATAATGATATTTAAGATAATTCACGTGATGTTAGTATAGGTTACTGCAGTAATCTATAAATTATTAATCTTTTAAAACTGTAAAATTATGAAAACAGATTTTAGAAAATGGTTACCTATCATTGTATTAGGGGTAGCCATAGGAGGAGCTTTTACGACTCATGCGATGAGTGAAAAAGCTGAAACGAACGCCCTTGTTCAGGGATATCTCCAAATAAACAATTCGGAAACCGAATGTGAGGAGTCAGATATGTGTTTAAACACTCAAACGGAAATTGATTGTACCGTTGGTGGCGAACAAGTGTTTGGAAAGAATGAATTTGGTGAATGTACAATAAAGTTGTACCGACCTGAGCAATAGTCTAATTTCATGGAAGAGGGTGATGTGAATTCACCCTCTTTTTTACCTTTTATGGCATCCAATCTAGTTTAGGCTTTCCTTTTAAATAATGATCTAGCCATTGTTCAACCCGGTTTGTTAAATCCATTTGGTTCTCAGGACTACTTATAATATGATCTTCTTCTGGGTACATAAGTAGCGTATTTTTCTTTCCCATTCTTTTTAAGGCTAAATGGAAAGAGAGACTTTGATAATAATTTACATGATAATCTTCCATACCACACCATAGTAGAAGAGGGGTTTGGATTGATTTTGCATGATACAACGGAGAATTGTCTAAATACCCTTGATAATCCTCAAATAAGGAATTTCCCATACGTGATTGTGAATATTCATACATATTAAAATTTAGAACAGATGTATCTGCTAAGTACAAATACTCTCTTGGAAAATCGGCAACTCCAGCACTGGCAATAGCGGTTCGAAACAATTGAGACTGTGTAATGGTGAAAAGAGCTTCATATGCACCAAAAGAATGACCAATAAGTCCTATCCTTTTTGGATCAATAGATGCAATATCTAAAGCTTTATTGGTTCCTGAAATGATACAATCTGCCGCAGAATATCCAGGTTCACCAATTTTATATTCAATATCAGGTAGGAAAACAAAATATCCTTTATGAACTAAATTTTTCAGATTATAACCCGTACCATTATATAATCCTGGATTTTTATATTGATTAAGTAAATGATTTTGTTTTTCATAAACCCTTACTACCATAGGGTATATGGAATCTTTATTATAATCTACAGGATAACGGAGGATTCCTGATAATTCTTTGCCATTATGGTTACGATATCTAATCATTTGATTTAAACCACTCTTATATTTTTTGTAATGTGGATTACTTTGAAAAAGAGTCTTTAACGTATCTAATCTTATATGGTATAACATCAATTTCTGTGGTTGATCGTAACGTTCCTCGGAGAAAGTAACTGTGTTTCCATCGCCGGAAATATTTAGGTTCTTTAAGTACTGCTCCCCAAATGAAATAATTGTCATATTATGATTAGGCTTTAAAATCGCCACTCCTCTTTCTGTGTTTTTTTCCATTGACAGCAGTAAAGTTTGTCGCTCCAAAAAAACACCCATCTGTTCTTTTTGAGTACCTTTTACTTCCGGCTCGTTAACTAATCTGTAAGAGATTTTCTTTTCTCTTCCGGAAGTCAATTTCTTAGGATGTTCATTATTAACAAACACTTCCCATACATCAAACTCGTCATGCATAAAAATAGATTTCTCTCCTTCAGTCCAACCTTTTGGATAGGAAGAGTGTGGAGATTGGTAAAAGAGGGGCTTTTTTCTCATAGCATTAAATTTAGAATTCAAGTTTATATGCAAATTAGATTTTGTGTCGAAGCACCACCATTCTCTATTTTTATAGTAAACCACATATCTTCCTGATGGGCTAAAGTTTAGACTTTGTAAGTCCATTATATGTTTTTTTAAAAATGCAGATCTTTTACCTGATTTCAGATCCATTTTATATATGTCTACTGGGGGGTACATCCGGGCTTGAGGTTGATACTTTGCAGGGTCATATATTAAAGCATACTTTTCATCAGGGCTTATTAAAGCTTTAGGAAAATCTATATCTGTTATACTTAAGATTTTCTGATCTTGAATATTTAAAACTCCAATCTTAGGTGTATTATAAGCCTGCATCTGGTATGTCATCCCATTATATATATAGGGTTCATCAGCTTTCCATACCTGTGGGATATTATTATATTTCTGAAGCCTCTTAGGAGTGTATAAAAAGAAAACCCTCTCTCCATCCTTGGAAATTCTTAGAGGAAACTCCCTTTTACTTATAATCTTATGATCATTTGGAAACCCATTTACATTTGTTAATTCTATATGAATTTTTTTCTTGCTTTTTAAATCATAAACACCTAAAATCCCTGAATCCTCAGTATCTGAGTCCAAAGCATAGACTATTTTATCGTTTTTATTTGACCAATGAAATTCTAATATATTCCGGTGTTGGGATTTCAATAAGATTTCATGTTTTGCTGAACCATCTAAATGATAGATTTGAAGTGAATATTCTAGTCCATCTGATATAGAAATACATATGAGATTGTATGTAGAATTATAATTAAAGCTATACGCACCATTTAACTTATAACTCTTATTTTTTATCCTGTCTCTTATGGTAAGCTCTTTTTTATTCTTTCTGAAAATCATCAAAAATCGCTTATCTGAACTCAGTTTTATTTCGGTAGCTCCAGATAATTTTTCTTTATTTCCTGTTCCAAGGTTTATAATTTTAAGATCATCTTTTCCATAACGACAACTTGCCAAGTCTTTGCCTATAAATTCTAAATGAGAACAAGCTTTTAGATCATACCTGACTATACCGTTAGTCTGTTTGATTACAAGAGTATCCAATAGCCCATTATAATCAAGCATGTAACTTACCCATAAACCATCATCTGAAATTCTATAACTTTTAGGTGCGTACCACTTATCATAATCTTCTGGTTTAATATCTTTTAATTTTGAGTATTGAGGATAACAATATGTTACTGCTATACTGCATACCATAAAAAGCAACCAATGATTATTATGAAAGCCAATATTATATAGTTTTGTCTGCATTAGTAACCTAGGTTTTGAGGTTGTAAATTAGGGTTTAAGAGCAACTCGTTTTCTGGAATGGGAAATAAGCGATCAGTACTATCCCATCCTGGTTTTATGGTTGATAATGTCACATCTAATTTTCCAGTGCGCCGTAAATCAAAGAAGCGATGCCCGAGTTCGGTAAACAATTCATGCCTACGTTCGCTCATCATTAAATTTATTAGTGTTTCATTATTAGAAGCATCTACATTAGGGAGACCAGCTCTGTTTCTTATCGTATTCAAATCTGCTTTTGCGCCTTCCAAGTCACCAATTTTGATCCTAGCTTCACTTCGGATCAAGTATTGCTCGGCAAGACGAAACATAATGTTGTATTCTGAAGAGCTTTCTTCTTTTCCTTTCTGCTTGTATTTGAATGCATAGTACCATGTATTTTCATCATTTGATGCTGCTCCAATCCAGTGGCTTCTTCGAAGGTCATTCTCTTCAAAGCTATTTACAAGAGTTTCCGTTAAAGCTACATTCCCCGGTGGTGCATTAGTAATAATAAAGGCTTGTCCGTCTCGAGAACTTTCCCCTTCAATACCCGGAGATAATTGCCATATGATTTCTGTGCTTTCCTTTAAATAACTTAAATCCAAATTATCTTGCAATTTATAAAGCTCATGGTGCTCAATCACATAAGAAGCAGTTCTTGAAGCTTCTTTCCAATTTTCGTTGTATAGATATACTCTGGCTAATAATGCCATAACAACTCCTTTATTAGGGCGAACCCTTTCATTAGAAATATAATAATCTTGCAATAATAAAGCTGCCCTGATTAAATCATCAACTATCAGTTTTCTAACCTCATTTAAGTTCATTCTACCTACAGATCTATTATCTTCGTATGCCGATGTAGTTATATATGGGATATCACCAAAAATTTCACTAAGATAAAAATGCAAGAGGGCACGAATAAAGAAAGCCTCACCAAGAAGTTGGTCTTTATCCTCTATAGAAAGTTGCTTCGAAGCTTTTACACGTTCCAAAATTGAATTAGCGCTATAAATCTGATAATATGCCCCATTCCACCAGTTCTCGAGTGTGGGATCAGAGGGTAAAACCGTATTTTTATAATAATTGTCAACACTCAATTGAGCACTACCGTAAAAATCCAGTTCATCGCCGTAATTTCCTAATTCGTAACTCAAGTCAGTTATTATGCCAGCATCCCGAATACCAGTATATATTGCGGTTATAGCTGCATGTGCTGAAGAAGAGTCATTAAAAACATCGTCAGCGTTTAATTGTGAAGAAGGGAGTTCGACTTCAACAAAATCCTCGCAGGAAGAAAGTGCTAAATTAATAATGATTAAAATACAAATAAGTGTGTTTTTTCTGTAGGGGACTTTATAAAGAATGGTAATTTCTTTTACCATATAGTTTATGTTATAGCATCTCATAATTATGTTATTTTAGCTTAAAAGTTGAGTTGAATTCCTGTTGTCATTACACTTAAAGGAGGGATTGTATTGATATACCCGGATTCCGGATCAAAGCCATCATACCCGGTAATCGTAAAAAGATTTTGTCCGCGAAGAATGATGCTACATTCCACTGTGTTAAGAATATGATCAGGTAATTTATAAGACAACGAAATGGTCTTGAGTCTGATGTAGGATGCATCATTAATAATTGCATTGCTCTGTCTGTACTTTAAGTATCTTGATCTAAGCTCTGCATTTGTTCCTGACGAATAAGGTTGGTACTTGGCTTGGTCTCCGGGTTGTTGCCAACGATCTTCTACAGATACCAAATTGTTATTCATTTCCCCGGGCATCCCCATCAAATAAAGTCCGCTATAATTTTGTTGCTTAACAAACTGAAAAAGAAAATCTAATGTCAATCCTTTATACTTAATACTATTGGCAAGGCCACCATAAAATTGCGGATTTATATCAACAGTTACTTCGCGGTCGTTTGCACTTGTAAGTGCCCCGTCTGAATTAAAATCAGTAAATTGATATAAACCATTTTGAGTATCCAAACCTTCATATTGGTATAATTTTTTAATATTTAATGGTTTACCTATAACATAACTATTGGTATAGGTGGAACCTTCCAAGCCGGGAAAAGACAGTAATTTATTATTATTGATACTAAGATTAAAGGAGGTCGACCAAAAAAAGTCATTATTTCTAAAATTCTCAGAACGAAATGAGAATTCCCATCCTTTATTTTCAACAGTGGCATCTAAATTTGCTTGAATTGATGAAAACCCCGTGGTGCCTGCAAGTGGTATTCCGACCAATTGATTTGATGAGAGATTCCTATAATAGGAGGTGGTTAGAAATAAACGATCTTTAAGAAAGCCTGTTTCTAATGCTACTTCCATTTTTTTATTTTCCTCCCAGCTAAAAGACGGGTTATAAAGACGTGAAGGTTCCAATACAGAAATACCGGCATAATTCTTACCGCTGACCGAGTATGTATCTAAATATTGGTAATCTCCAATGAGGTCACTCCCCGTAGTTCCATAACTAAAGCGTAACTTTCCAAAACTTATAAAAGAAAAATGGTTTTGAACAAAAGGTTCTTCAGAAAACAACCAGGCTAATCCTAAGGCACCGAAATTGGCAAAACGATTTCCGGGGCCAAAACGAGAAGAACCATCTCTTCTTCCTGTAAGATTTATGATATACCTATCGAAAAGATTGAAGTTTAGCCTTCCGAATAATGCATTGTATCTATATTCGGTTTTATCATCCACGCTTACGACTTGTCGATTGGCACCAGCTATATTATCCATAAGGCTATTACTTGTAAACCCTAAACCAGCGTACACTAATTGCGAGGATGTTCTATTTTGAAAAGTTCCTCCAACCAACAATTCGGTTTTAAAGTTTTTAAAATCCTTTGAATAAGAAAGTTGTGGTTCTACAATCCAAGACTTTCTGTCCACGGAATTCTTTCGCATCAAAGAAGATTCACTGGTTCTTTCTTGTGCGGGATCATAACTGGTAGAAGGTCTAGCAAATTGATCGTTAAACATGGTATTGCTAAATCCTAAACTAGTTTTTATGCTAAATCCAGGTAACAATTCATATGACAATAATCCACTACTAACCAAGTCATTTCCATTAGAATGATATGGAATATTAAGACCGCTTAATGGATTGACCCATGTACTGTTCTCCCAATTCAAACTACCATCTTCATTATATAAAGCAGGTGTATTAGGGGGAAGGTTAAATATCTCGGAAGTTAATGAATACCCTGGGAGATGGTTTTGTTGTAAAGTATAAGAAGCTGTTAACTGTAACCCAAATTTTCCATCTTTAGTCTTATGATTTAAGCTTGTTTGAATACCTGTCTTATGATAAGAAAAATCTCCAGAATAAACAGTGGTTTCTTTGTGATAATTCCCATTAACAGAAAATTGAGTATACTGATTTCCACCAGATATGGATCCGTTGATATCTGTGTATTCAGAAGTTCCTCCTATAAGTACTTCTTGCCAGTCTGTATAACGATCTTGATCCCAAGTTCCATTTACATCATAGGCGTTTGTAGGATATTGAGTTATCCCATCGTTTGAAAAGGCCTCTTTCCGCATTTCTATGTATTGCTCGGTGTGCATCAGCTCCATAAAACTATGCACCCTTCCTGTGCCATAGGAGTACCCCAATTGAAATCGTGTTTTGCCTGACTTTCCTCTTTTGGTAGTTATTAAAACCACTCCGTTGGCACCTCTTGAACCATATATAGCAGTAGCATCAGCATCTTTTAAAACTTCAATACTACCTATGAGGGAAGGATCTATGCTGTTAAGCGGATTTACATATCCAAAAACTGCTGTACTAGTATTTGGTGATCCAACCGACTGTGCCGAATAAGGTACCCCGTCAATAACATACAACGGAACATTTGCATCTGTACGTAAACTATTCTGCCCCCGTATCTGAATCTGAAAACCACTACCCGGAACCCCTCCATCTTGTGTTATAAACACCCCAGGCATACGACCTTGCATGGTAGCTAGTACATTGGTCACCGGTTGCTCTTCTATATCAGCAGCCGATATACTTGAAATACTCCCGGTACGTTCTTTATCAGAAACCGTATAATATCCGGCATTAACTGTGACAGCTCCCAAATCTGTTACATCTTCTTCCAGCACCAAGGAAAATTCCACCGAACTCCCCACGACCACTTCCAGTGATTTAAATCCGATATAGCTTAATATCAAAACATCGGTAGGGGCGGCCTCCAAATAAAAAACTCCTCTTTTATCTGTAAAAGTGCCACCTGAAGAACCTTTTATCTCTACGTTTACTCCCTGAATGGGAATGCCGTTAGAATCGGTGACCATCCCCTTAATCCGATGCTGATAAGCAGCTAAATCAAAAAAATTAACACCCCTAGTATTCCCAAACAAGGAATACGTTCCAATAGAAAAGATAAGCAGGGCAAATAATAGTATACACCTATCTCTTATAATATATCTTTTTTGCATAATTTTGAGTTGTTGTAATAAAACTGCGGTTTTCTAGTATCGACCCTTTATCTTCTCTATATTCCTAAAGGGTCTTTTTGAAATTCACGCTTACCCTTACGCATAGATATGCCTATAGCCATTACCAATAATTAAATCATTGGTAAGACAGGTTCTATGGCAAGAACAGCCTTAAGGTCTAAACCATCGTTTCGTTACATGGACGGATGCCATGATCATGTGTAGTTGTTAATTATGAGAGAAAAAAGTATTGAAGTACCGAGGCATCCGTATCGCTTAGCCACTTATTATTGATAATAAGTTTTGGCAAGCGACTACTGAGCCTAAATTATATCGTCACTCCCATAACAATAATGTCCTAAATTGGACATTTTGGTTTTTTAGGAAATAGGATAAAATACACCGTAAACGCAACATTATACTGCGCCTTGATAATTAAGCTTTTTGGTTGGTGTTTCATCCTGTTCTTTTATCTAATTGCAACAATCCAATTAAAATGAAGAAACCAACGCTAAGAATAGTTGAAAAGCCTAATGTATAAAAACGAATGGGCGTGGGAACTCAACTTATTGCATCAAAGGTACTGGTATACCTGCAAACAAATAAGAGAGAAACCCACGCCCGGGTCGTGAGCAAATCTGCTTATTATCTCGTTTGCTAAAAAATTACCAGTTTTTTGATGCGAGATTCAAAGCAATTGCTTCTAATATTTTCTTTCAGAAGAATCGCAAATTTAATATTTCAAAGAGCAATCTACAAATTCTAATTGCAATTGCTTATTCATAATAAGAATAATTTTACCCTATTTTAGTTTTATTACCCTATCTTTATTATTTTTGAAATAAATCCTTTTACATGAATAATATAGTTGGAAATAAACTGAGATCTCTACGTAGAATTAAAGGTTTAACTCAAGAACAGGTTGCAGATTATTTACATATATCGCAATCAGCATATGCTCGTATGGAAAATGGCGAAAGCAACTCTTGGTCGGCCAATATCGAAGGTATTTGTGAAGTATTTGAAATTTCCCCTGAGGAGTTATTGAAAAGTGAAGCCATTATTATCAATAATAATCAACAAGGAGGGAATTCTGCTTATTACATACATCAAGCTTTATCTGAAAAACTTATTGAGCAGTATGAGGCTAGACTTAAAGAGAAAGATGAAATTATTCAATTGTTAAAAGAAAGAATTAAATAGTTAATGAATTAATAATGTTTGAAATGCCAATCGCTATCGTGATTGGCATTTTTTATTTTATAGGGTTGTGGGTTTTTATTTTCCCTCATCAATAATCAATTCTATTTAAGTAATTGTTTTTCAGTATTTTACCCTTGAGTTATAATATACATATATATTAAATTTATAAGACACTAATCAATTTAATTTTATATGTTATGAAAACGAAATTTAATAAGTTAGGATTACCTCCAGTAGTATTCTCTTTTTTGTTGCATTTAATTTTCGGCAAAACATTAAGTTTCCATTTTACTACATTCAATACAAAATTTAGTTTCCGGGATAATCATTAGTCGTTTTTCCGGAATGGGCTTTTTACATCGAATACAGATTCCAAAATCAGTATCGTTTATACGATCAAGCAATTGATGAAGTTTTGCAATTCTCTTCTCAGTTTCCCTGAGAGAGGCTTCCATCACACTTTTGTTGTTAATAGCATCCATTCGGGATACTCTTCCTATGGCATTGTCTGGAGATATTGGAGCGGTTAATGACCTATAAAGTGTCACTTTCCCCTCCAGTTTATGAATCTCTTTAAAGACATTTTCAGTGAAATCTGTCTTATCTGTCATGGCACAATGTTCTTATATTATGAGGTAGTCTTTTCAATAACATTCACATTGATAATATCGTCTGCTTTAAGAAGTAATTTATGACTGCTGCTTGATAAATTACTTAAATAGACTTTTTTATTCACTTTATGATATCGTTCAGTTAACTTATTTACGGCCTCAACGGCAGACATATCTACGATACGACTTTCTTTAAAATCAATAATAATTTCTTTGGGATCATCCAATACGTCAAATTTATCATTGAATAACTTAATAGAACCAAAAAATAAAGGTCCATAGATTTCGTAATGTTTAGCACCATCTTCATCAATTCGTTTTCTTGCACGAATACGTTTGGCATTATCCCATGCAAAAACTAGTGCAGCGATAATAACCCCAATTAAAACAGCTAAGGCAAGGTTATGAAGAAGGACAGTTACTAAAGCAACTAACATACCAACAAAAATATCAGATTTAGGATATTTATTAATGATTTTAAAACTAACCCATTCAAAGGTTCCTACAGCAACCATAATCATAAGTCCTGTTAATGCAGCCATAGGAAGTTTCTCTATAATGGGTGCACCAAACATAATGAACATCAATAAAGCAATAGAGGCTATAATTCCCGAAAGTCTTGCACGGGCGCCATTCGAGATGTTAATTAAACTTTGCCCTAACATAGCGCAACCGCCCATACCTGAAAATAAACCAGATACAATATTGGCCACTCCCTGTGCCGCAGCTTCTTTATTAGTTCTTCCTCTGGTTTCGGTAATTTCATCGATTAATTCTAGTGTTAATAAACTTTCAATTAACCCTACACCAGCCATAATTGCAGCATAAGGAAAAATAAGCTTTAAAGTATCAAATGTAAAAGGAAGCTCTGGGATGTGAAAAGGGGGAAAGCCACCTTTGATAGAAGCAATATCTCCTACAGTTTTGGTTTCGATACCAAAGAAAACCACAATTCCAAAAACAACCAAAATAGCGGCTAAGGAAGCAGGAAATACTTTAGTTAGTTTTGGAAGCCCCCAAATGATAAGCATGGTTAATAGTACCAAGCCTAATATAATGTATAAAGACCCACCAGTAAGCCAATTACCGGAAGGATCTTTAAATTGATCCAATTGTGACATAAAAATAATTACGGCCAATCCATTTACAAAACCGTAGACCACGGGAAGCGGAACCAAACGCATGAGTTTTCCTAATTTTAAAACACCTGCAAGGACTTGAATAATTCCTGCTAAAATGACTGTAGCAAAAACATATTCTACACCATGAGACTTAGCCAATGCTACAATAACCACAGCAACAGCTCCGGTGGCACCGGAGATCATTCCCGGACGTCCACCAAAAATTGAAGTAACGAGTCCCATAACAAATGCGGCATATAAACCTACTAATGGAGATAAACCGGCTATTAAAGCAAATGCAACAGCTTCGGGCACTAAAGCCAAGGCTACTGTAAGCCCAGACAGAATTTCTGTTTTGTAATTCACCTTTTGAGTGAAATCAAATAGATTCAAATACTTTTTCATGGAAAGTTTTTAAGTAGAATAAATAAAATAATATAGTGAAACGAGCATCCCGAGTGAGACGCTTTATATCAATTCCTTAGAATAGGATATAGAAATGTGTAGATGAATGAATTCAGGGCGGAGTAACTGCCGGTAAGTTATACGATATGGTATTTTGTCTTTTCATTCGAGTGCGAAGATATAACTTGATTTTATAACAACCAAAGAACGATTATACTTTATATAAAAAAATCTTATTAAAGGAATAGTTTAGCATAGGGAATTTTTAGGCCACAAAAAAAGTTTATTATTTATAGAAAGCTTCCTTTCATTTAGTGTCTTTTAATAGTAAGACATCAGCTTATAAATAAGTAACTTGTAAAGTTTATAAAATCATCAGATATTGATCTTATATGCTGAACCTTATAAAATGGAATGGAAAAATTTTTCAACGGAGGTATTTCTTTGTTTTAGTGACCAAAAGATTTCAGTAATCATACCCGTTACATGTAAAGCATCGTTATCCCATGAACGACAGAGAGGTAGAAAAACAACATATTTTCGGATTTTTTATAAGGTAGTTTGCCGGAGATTTCTTTGCTTTCACTATTGTAATATTTATTAAGAATCAAACTTAAGACGGTAACTATTATGAGAGCCTGTATAAAAAAAGTAGCATGGAGCACAAAACGGTAATTGTTCTACAAGTAAATAATTTCATAAAATATAAAATAGGCTTATAATTTTAGGCTCCCGAAAAAATACTAACTCTCTATTTTTCTAAAATATTCATTTAAACAAACTCCATACCTCCCTATAAATCTGCTGAAAATGCACTGCTATATCCGTATCTGAATAATGATTTTCCTGTTTAGGCTTCTCTTTTAAAATTTAAAAAGGTGCTTAATTCGGCACGCTCACCACTATAAGTAATACGTAAATAAATAGTTCCTAGCTCTGAATCTTGAGCTTTGCTTTTTCTGATATAAAATAATATAGATAATAAATCTTGCATAGGTTACACCTTTTTCTTTTCAAAGATAATTGGTTGTATCCAAATTCAAAAATCATAAATAATTGATTTTTAGTATTTTAACATCTATTCGGGCGCACCTATGGAAACACCCAAAGTGCACCCGAATGATACACATTTTAGTTGATTTCAGATGAATTTAAATGAATTGAAAAAATCAAAAAACCCTGTAAAATCAGGTATTTTACAGGGTTTTAATATCATTTGATGTGTAAAAAGTACTCGAGGTGGGAATCGAACCCACACTCCCGAAAGAACTGGATTTTGAATCCAGCGATTTTAGTATCAAAATTTATTAAATACTATTATAATCAATTGATTAGCAATATTTTAATTTTATATGATTTCATTTAAAAGCATTTAAAATCAATATTTGTTGTACCTATGTTGTACCAAAAATGATTATCTTTATATTCTAAATTTTAAGGGTATGGCATCGAACGCAAAAATTGTAATAAGAAAAAAGGTAAATAAAGAAGGGCTATATCCATTGGCAGTACGAATTACTAAAAATCGTAAATCTACATATCATTATATAGGTCATTACGTTGATTTAAAAGATTGGGATGAAAATAAATCACGAGTTAAAAAATCCAATTCTAATTCGGGAAGATTGAATAATTTATTAGCTACAAAATTATTAGAGGTCAATAGAGCGCTTATAGATTTACAGTCTGAGAAAAAGGATTATTCAGCGAATCAGATTAAAGAGTCTCTATATTCCGAACCTAAATCAAGTACTTTTTATGATGTAGCGAATGATTTTCTTTTTGAACTTGAAGAAAATAATAAGCTTGCTCAGTTATCTGCGGACAAAGTCCGTGTGAATCACGTTATAAACTTCAATAAAAGTAAGCAACTAACCTTTCCCGAAATTGACGAACAGTTCTTAAGAAAATTCAAAATCTATCTAAAGAAACAGTTTAATCTTTCAGAAAGGTCAATTGTAAATAATTTGGTTGTTATTAGAACCATTTATAATAGAGCAATAAAAATGAACTTAGTAGACAGAAAGCTTTATCCATTTGGTTCTGATAAGATTAGGATTAAGTTTCCAGAAACTGAAAAAATAGGACTTAATAAAAAAGATATAGTAGCTTTTGAAGCCGTAAAAAATTTAACCAAGAGTGAAACCCACGCTCGTAATGTTTGGTTATTTAGCTTCTATTTTGCTGGTATTAGAGCTGCCGATGTTCTCGAAATAAGATGGTCTGATATTTATGACGAAAGATTACATTACAGAATGAATAAGAATTCGAAATTACTTTCTCTTAAAATTCCTGAAAAAGCCTTAACCATTCTAGAATGTTATAGGAAAGACAAAAAAAGTGATGAAGATTTTGTTTTTCCAGAGTTGAAAAAAGCCGAATTTAACGATGCTAAAGACGTCTATGCTAAAACTAAAACAGCTACGAAAAAATTCAACAAATACTTAGTTGAAGTTGCCAAGAAAGCAAAAATTAAAAAGAAAGTGACTATGCATATTGCACGTCATAGCTTTGGAAATCTATCTGAGGATAAAATCCCAATTAAAATGCTTCAAAAACTCTACCGTCATAGCGACCTAAAAACAACCATTAGCTATCAAGCTAACTTCATTCATAAAGACACAGATGATGCTTTAGATAGTGTAATCAACTTTTAAATGATTTGTTTACCACCTGTCAACATCTTGAAGTAGAATTTTAACATTTTCCATTCTGATTCCCATACCTTTACGAGCATAATTTTATGCGTATGATATTAAAGGTTAAATGGGAAGAATTTAAAAGGAAACTCGAAGAGTTTCAGTCTGAAGGAAATGCTCTTTTTGAAAAATATAAAGTAGCTAGAACTGAAGACTCTCTGAATGAATTAAAGGAAGAAAAACAGTCTTGGGAAAAGACTGTTATTAATTATGTTAGTACATCCTTTAAACCAGAAAATAGAAATTTCGCCAACGAATTCAAAGCGCAAAGAGGTTATTCTACTGGTTTTAAGCTAGGTGTTGACCAAAGGGTTAAGAATGACATTCAAGCACTAAAAGATGAAATCAACGGGCTTGACTACTACTTGAAAATGTTATTCATTTCAGATGCCATTGTGCGGGCGGACGAAATTGATTTAGAGAAACGCAAAAGCCTCGATACCGAAGGCAGACTTGACCTTATTCTTTCTAAACTTTATGACCTATACAATGACAGAAAATACCATTCTATAAAATGGATTCTTGAAGGTAATGGTGTAAAATTGAATGGCAGTGGTGAAGATTGGGATTATGGTAGAATGTTAGAGAACAGAGGATTTATTGAATGTATGAATGGTCGAAATGTCAATGCTAAACTAACCTTGGAAGGAAAGTATATGATTGAACAGGCAAGAAAAGCCAAAGTAACGGACTATTCAAAAATTAGTAGTTCTGATGAGGAATTAAAAAATCTTATAAAGGAAGTTCTTGTTAAGATAGAAGGATTAGGTTTTGGCCAGCAAATAATCTTTGACGAGTTCGACGAGTTGAGAGATGATATTCCAAATCTTAACAAAAAATCGTTCGGACAACTATTAAAATCAAAATTATATGATTTAGTTGCTGCCGAAGCTTTTGATAAAGCAGTTGCAAGTGAAATCTTCAAAGAATTTACTAATGAAATACTGCCTTTTTAATCAATGAAACTATTAACAATAATTACAAAAAAAATCAAAAACTTATTTCAGAAAAAAAAACAGTCTGAATATGAAGTTACGAAATATGGACTTGCTATATTTGACTGGACAGTAAGAAAGGAGTTTATATATTTATAAACTTTAAAAAAATAATAATGTCAAAAGCACGAAATTTTTACACCAAAGAATTTAAACAAAAAGCTGTAGAGCTTAGTTATGCTAAAGGT
>NZ_JBSXNL010000031.1:0-72262 GCF_056857615.1 Galbibacter sp. L-19 | reverse complement strand
TTTATAGTACCTAGAAAGGATTTCCTATAAATGTGTATTTTAGTCATTACAATAGTTTTTACATAATTATGAGACATATTCAATTGTCTGTACTAAAAAGTAGATTGGCCACGAATTCACGGATATATTTTGTTGCTTCTTATAACTATAATACCAACCCATTCAACATCCGTGAATCTGTGGCTAAAATTTATAGTACTTAGAAAGGATTTCCTATAAATGTGTATTTTAGTCATTACAATAGTTTTTACATAATTATGAGACAGATTCAATTGTCTGTACTAAAAAGTAGATTGGCCACGAATTCACGGATATATTTTGTTGCTTCTTATAACTATAATACCAACTCATTCAACATCAGTGAATCTGTGGCTAAAATTTATAGTACTTAGAAAGGATTCCCAATAAATGTGTATTTTAGTATTAAACATTCCAATCTATCCTGAATAAAACAAAATATCTTATGCAAACAAAAATTTTACTTCTAGCAGTCTTTATTAGCACCACTCTTTTTGCTCAGACCAATCTCAACGAAAAACAACTTGATAAAAAACTAAAAATTCTGCAAGAAACTACACAGACCGTAGGGTTTTCTGTGGCTATTGTTCAAGGAAGAAAAGTAATTTACGCTAAAGGATTTGGATATAAAGATTTAGAGAATAAATTAAAAGTAGATGAAAATACCCTTTTTGCCATTGGCTCTTCCTCAAAAGCTTTTACAACTGCTTTATTAGGAATTCTGGAAGATGAAAAAGGATTGAAGTTTACTGATAGTCCCAAAAAATATATCCCAGAACTAGAATTTTATAATAACGATTTAAACAATAACATTACCATATTAGATATGGTGAGCCATAGAACAGGCTTACCTAGACATGATTTTTCATGGTATTTATTCCCTACGGAAGACAAAGACAGCCTACTATCTCGTGTACAGTACCACAAACCTTTTACAGGAATAAGAGAACAATGGTACTATAATAATTTTATGTACTTGGCGCAAGGTATAATTGCAGAAAGACTAACCGGAAATAGTTGGGAAGATAATATAAGGGAACGTTTTTTTAAACCCCTACAGATGTCTACTTCTAATTTATCTATTAAAGAATTAGAAAAATCTGCAAATGCATCCAAGGGTTATACATTAGAGAATTTCTCTACCAACAAACTTACCCCTTACTATAATATTGCAGCTATTAGCCCTGCAGGATGTATTAATAGTAGTGCAAAAGAAATGGCAAACTGGCTAATGATTTGGTTAAACGAAGGCAAATTTAACGGGAAACAAGTTATACCTCAACAATATGTTGAAAAAGCTATAAATCCGTTAATGTTAGTAGGTAATGGTATAGCCGATAAGAAATTTCCAGCACAACATTTAAATAGTTATGGGTATGCTTGGTTTACTTCTTCATATAAAGGTCACTATCGACTAGAACATGGTGGTAATATTGATGGATTTGCTGCTAATGTCTCATTTTTTCCATCCGACGGAATAGGAATTGTAGTGCTAACAAACCAAGATGGCTCTGCATTACCTACTTTAGTAAGGAATGAAATTTCTGATGAAATTCTAAATTTAAAAAAGACAGACTGGGTAGCTTATTATAATGAAAAAGTAGGAGAACTTAAGAAACAACAAAAAGAAAAGAAAAAGACTGAAGAAGAAAGTGAAATTTCTAATACAAACCCCACCCATAATTTGGCAGAATATACTGGGGAATATAGCAACAAAGGTTATGGCACAATTAAGGTTAAAGCTGAAAACGATTCACTTTGGGCAAATTTTACTAGAGAAAAAACATATTTAAAACATACCCATTACGATATTTTTAAACCTCATTTAATAAAAAATAATAAAATTGATTTAAAAGAAGGTATAGGCTTTAATTTCAATTTTAAAACTAATGATTTAGGAGATATAGACGGAGTCTATTTAAAATTAGAACCAACCTTAGATCCTATTTATTTTAAGAGAAGCCCAAATGAAGTTGCTATCTCTGAAACTAAATTACAGAAATATGAAGGAAGCTATTTCCTTTCGGGCACAGAATTAAAAGTCACCTTAAAAAACAAAAACTTAACACTTCTTGTACCCCAACAACCCGAATACACATTAGTTCCTGTAAAAGAAAATGAATTTATAATCAAAGGATTATCTGGCTACAAAGCAGAATTTAAAGATGAAAAACTAATTCTACATCAACCCAATGGAACCTTTACTGCTACAAAAAAATAAGTTATGCGTACTATTATTAAAAATATTATTTTTTTAACTCTTACCGTATTTATTGTTTCTTGTTCACAAAAAAAAGAAAACGCATCTATTACCTATGATATTGTTATTGAAAACGCCAGAGTAATCAACCCAGAAACCAACACTGACCAAGTATTAAATGTGGCTATTTCTGATGATAAAATAGCAGAAATAAGTACTCATAAACTCCTAGGCGAAAAAGTTATAGATGGCAGCGGAAAAATATTATCCCCTGGATTTATAGACTTGCATGCCCATGGGCAAACCAATAAAGAGAATGAATATCAAGTATTTGATGGCGTTACAACAGCATTAGAATTAGAAATTGGGATTGACACTCTTAAACAATATTATGAAGCTAGAAAAGAAAAAGCTTTAGTCAATTTTGGCGCTTCTGCCTGCCAATTAGCTTACAGAAACAAAGTTATTTCTAATAGCGACAGGATTTACAATACTATTTATGAAGAGCTAAAAGATTCTGCTGCCTCATTAGCTTTAACCGAAAACAAATTTCCAACACTAAGAAATAAGCTCAAAGATGCTCTAAACGATGGTGCAATAGGTATTGGCATTCCAGTTGGCTATTTACCAAACGCATCTATCAAAGAAATTGCCGATGTATATGCTTTTGCTGGAGAACACAACTTACCCGTTTTTTCACACATTCGCGAAGGCGGCGCCATTGCCTTTCAGCAAGCAATAAGCGATGCCATTTTAAATAAAACACAACTTCACCTTTGCCACTTACCAAGCATGGCGCGTAAGGATATTGATTTCTGCTTACAAGCGGTTGAAAAAGCACAGGCCTTAGGCTTTCCTATTACTACCGAGTTATATCCATACACTGCTGGAAATACCGAAATTGGATCTGCTATTTTCAATGAAGGTTGGCAAGAGCGATTAGGTTGTACTTACCAAGACTTGCAATGGATTGAAACTGGAGAACGATTAACAGCAAAGACTTTTGAAATGTACCGAAAACAAGGAGGTTCTGTAATTGTGCATATGATGAAAGAAAGTTGGATTGACAGTGCAATAACTTCTAACGCTACAATGATTGCTAGTGATGGCGGTGGTTATTCCCTTTTAGGACACCCAAGATCATCTGGAACCTTTTCTAAAGTTATTCGTGAATATGTAAATGAAAAAAAACTATTAAGTATCAATACTGCTATAAAAAAAATGACCCTCATGCCCGCAAAGGTCTTGGAATCTATAGTTCCCGAAATGAAGTTAAGAGGTAGAATTAAAAAAGGATGTTACGCAGACATATTACTATTTGATCAAAACAAGGTAAAGGACAATGCTACTTATGCTAGCGGATTTGAAAGATCATCAGGGATGGACTATGTAATTATAAACGGAAAAATACTTATTGAAAATGGGGAGTTACAAGTTAATACATTCCCAGGAAAAGCTATAAAAAGCGAAATACAACTATGAGATCTATAACAGTTATCGGCTGTGGAATTGTAGGACTAACCACCGCCATTAAACTACAAGAGAAAGGTTTTAAAGTTACCATTATAGCTAAGGAACATTTTAATAAAACCTTGTCTAGCAAAGTGGGAGCCATTTGGTTTCCATTTGAAATTTATCCTAAAGAAAAAACAAATCATTGGGCTACACTCGCTTATCAAGAATACCAACGTGATATTAAACCTAAAAATGGAGTATCATTTATTCCGTTTATAACTGCTTATAACGATAATAGTAATATCGATTGGACACTAAAAATGCCCGAAGGAACCACCAAAAAAGCTTCTAAAGAGGAATTACCAAAAGGGATACAAAAGGCTTTTATCTCTAGAGTTCCATTAGCAGAACCATTATTATATTTACCATATCTTTTTCAACGATTTATAGAATCTGACGGAACATTTTTACAGCATGAAGTTTCCAGTTTAGAAGAAGCATCAAAGCTAGATGGGTTTATTATAAACTGCACAGGATTAGGAGCAAAAAAGCTCTGTAACGACAAGGATTTACAGCCTATGCGCGGACAAATTTTACGTTGTAAAAAAATGAATATTCCTTCATGTGCCGACTCCACAAAAAAAGGTGCTCTGAGTTATGTTATTAATCGAAGTGAAGATTGTGTTATTGGGGGTACAGACTATTTAGACGATTGGAATCTAAATATAGAAAAAAGCGATACAGATCTCATAATTAAAAGACTTTTACAAACTAGTTTATCCCAAAAGCAGCCTGAAATAATTGAAGAAATTGTAGGTCTCCGCCCTAAAAGAAGTGAGGTGCGTTTTGAGTTTGATAGTCAATATCCTGCTATTTTTCATAACTACGGACATGGTGGCGCTGGTTTTACAGTAGCTTGGGGTTGTGCCATAGAACTTACAGAAATAATAGATGCTAGATAATTAACCCATAAAAGGGGTGGTTAATTAAAGTTAGAAACTTTGAAAAATTAATACCCATATTATTATTTTCCGTGTGATAAACTTCATTTTAAAAGTTAATTAACTTGAAATTTTAAGAAGAGACTTTAAATAAAATTATTGTTGTCCGTGAAAAAATACAAGACCGCTTCGCTATAAGAAAAAAGAGCAAAGACTAAATATTTACTATCATGAAATAAGTAGTTTAAAGAAACAACATTACTGAAATCTTCTTTTTATTAATAGCAAGGGGGCTATTTTGAATACCTCATTTAAACCTTGATATAAGTGGAGTCCAATAAATTCCGTTAACTTTTATTGAACAACAATAAAATAAAATATGAGTTTACTAACCTTTTACGTTTTACAATTGTCTTTATTGCAACATTAGTCCGTTCAACTTTTGGCTTTGGAGAATCTTTGGTAGCTGTTCCCTTACTTGTTCTTTTAATACCTATTGAAATTGCCGTTCCCCTTTCTGTTTTAATCTCGATTTTAATTGCAGCTTTTGTAGTTGTACAAGACCGAAAACAAATACACTTTAACAGCGCTAAATGGTTGGTTATTTTTGCAGCTCTGGGAATCCCCTTTGGATTATTACTCCTAATTTATGGAAATGAAAACCTGACCAAATTAGCTTTAGGGATACTTATTATTTTGTATTCTATTTATTCCTTGCTATATAAAAGTAATTTTAGATTAGAAACAGATCATAAATATTGGTTATTTTTATGTGGTTTCTTTTCTGGTGTATTTGGCGGAGCATATGGCTTAAACGGCCCTCCACTTGTTATTTATGGAAATATGCGTAATTGGACCGCTAAACATTTTAGAGCAACTTTACAGGCTTATTTTTTACCTGCAAGCACTTTAGCTATGTTTGGCTATTGGTACCAAGGGCTTTGGATTTCTACAGTAACATACTATTTTTTAATTTCTATTCCCGCTATAATTCCTGCCATTCTTCTTGGTAGGTATTTTAATCACCAATTAAAGGATGGTGCATTTTTAAAATACGTGTATTTAGGTTTAATAGGAGTGGGCATTGTATTATTAGGTCAATCCTTTTTTTAAAAATAAAGAAATTAAAAAAATTGCGTACAATAATGTTTTTCAATAAAAATACCAGCCCAATATCCTTAAACTATCTTTTTATTTTTTAGTTAGTATTTTGAAATACAAATTTTCAATCATTTTATTAAAGATTTAGAACTTTTGGCTGCTATAGAAAAAGAGGATAATTTTATTTGAAATTTTTATTGTCCCCTTTTCCCTACAACCTGCATCGGCTATTATAAAAACCTAACATAAAGTTGTTGAGAGATAATTATAATATTGACTTCCTTTTAAGTAAGTTTAAAATAGTTTTTTTAACCTAATCTCTCATTACTCCACTACATATAAAACGTGATTGGCTTCACACAGTCTAAAATAACCTAAAGCAAAGTTATTAGGGTCGTTTTGATTTACAATATTACCTCTAATATTAGCAGGTGGGGCAGCAAATGGATTTGCACTTGAGGCATCCAATATCAAATTCATATAATTATAAAACTGTTGAGAAATGCCACGATGTGTGATTTCCAATGTATCTCCAGCAAATATATCTTCATCCGAATGACTATCATTAAGTTCATTCCCATTATTCAGTGCATCATCACTTAAAATATATTCTGGATATAGGAAATTTTCACTTTTAAAATCTGAGAGGTAATAATTAGTTTCATCAATAGGGTCATCATAAAAAATCTCTACTTCTATTTCCTCTTCATCTGAAAAATCTAAGACAGTACGTTGTTCTATCTTATTAATTGCTGTTACTGAGGTTAATTGTTCCGTAGCGGTAAAACTTTGACCATCTACAGCAACATAGAGCGTATAATTCTTATAAAGTTCAGGGATAAAATCCTCGCACACATAAAAACCAGCCTCAGACTCATCAAAATTAAATGTTTCTCCTTCGCTATTTTCTATATAAACTTGAGCTCCCGATACTTTAGGAACAACCTCATTATAATAATCTGTCATTCTACTAATTTTTATGGTTTGCTGTTTTCCATCGGTTCCTTTAATCCAAACTATTTCTGCATCTATTACAAGTTTAGACGCTCCAGCATCTAAATCAACTTCTACAACATCTTCACAAGAAGCTAAGAGTACAACCAGCAAGGAACTTATATATATAAACGATATTCTTTTAAAACTATACTTAATAAAATACTTCATCACATTAAAATTTAAAATTATAAGAAACACTTGGTATTATTCCGAAAATTGACAACCGCCTTGCTTCATTAAAGCCAGTATCCTCATTGGTGGTAAATCTAATAGAGGCTGCATTTTTTCTATTGTACACATTGTAGATACTAAAAACCCAATAACTTTGCCAACCTCGCTTTTTATTTGGTTTAGGCGTATAAGTAGCGGCTATATCCAAGTGATGGTATAGCGGTAATCGGTTTTCATTCCTTAGTGAATAATTAGGAATATGGATATCTCCAAATTCATAATATCCATTTGGATAGGTTACAGGCTGCCCAGATTGCAATGAGAAATTACCACTAAACGACCATTTTGGACTGAACTCATAATTTCCAGTAACACTTAAATTATGTAACTTATCATACGGAGACAAGTACCAATCTCCATTAGCAATCCCAGGTTCTTCTGCTGTTCTTCCTGAAGTTTTTTGTTCTGCTCTAGAAAGGGTATAAGAGACCCATCCTGTTAAATTACCCATATTTTTTCGAAACAATAATTCAAAACCATATGCTCTAGCTTTACCATTGAGAATTACTTGTTCTATATTATTGTTTGCCAAGAGATCTGCACCATCTATATAATCCAATCTATTTTTAATATCCTTATAAAAAACCTCCGTTTCAATTGAATACATCCGGTTATTAAAATTTTTAAAATACCCGATAGCGTATTGATCTAGTATTTGCGGTTTGATAAACGGCCCACTTGGTGTCCAAATATTCATTGGCGTTGGAGATTGTGTGTTGGACACTATATGGATGTACTGTGCCATTCTATTATAGCTGGCTTTAATGGAATTCTCTTCGTTAAATGCATATGAAAGGGATACTCTTGGTTCTAGATTATTAAAATCTGCCATTTTCTCCCCATTATCATAGGAGGTTGTACCTGTAGGGTCTGCTTTTTCATAAATATCATAAGTTGGATTGTAAACCACTGGATTGTTATCTTGGTAGGTATTTATTTCTTGTGCTCCATAACGATAAAATAAACTATAGCGCAAGCCATAACGAAGATGTAGTTTTTCTGAAACTTCCTGCTCTACATCTATATAAGCGGAGGACTCTAGTGCATACTTTTTATCAAGCTGATCATAATTAAATTGCGAATCGCTGTTGGTAGGTTTTAAAGTTCCTGGATTAAAATCATAGTATGTAGCATCAATCCCGTAATTAAGTTTTATTTTTTCAGATGCAAAATACATCCAATCGTATTTTAGTCCATAACTTTTAATGGCACTATCCCATTCAAAATTTTCAGTTGTCAATCCTAAATTAAACGTATAATCACTATAAAATGCAGTTAAGTTAGTGCTTAAATTATCTGAAAATTTATGTTTCCAATTTATACTTCCCATGGTGTTCCCATAGGTACTAGCAAATTGTTCATTTAAATCGAATATATCATTCCCTAGATACCCTGAAAAATGAAGACTGTTATTCTTATTAATCCGATAATTAAATTTAGCATTAAGATCATAAAACATTGCAGAATTGTTATTGTCTGCCAACTTCAAAAATAAATGAGCATAGGAAGCTCTTCCAGCTACCATAAATGAGCTTTTTTGTTTTTTTACAGGTCCTTGTAACAAAAGCCTACTAGATATCAAACCTATACCTCCATTTACCTTAAAATTCTCATAGTCTCCCGTTTGTTGCTTTACATCAAGCACCGAGGAAACGCGCCCTCCGTATTTAGAAGGAATTCCTCCCTTGTATAAATCTAGGCTATTTACAGCATCTGCATTAAATACTGAGAAAAAACCGAACATATGTGAGTCGCTATAAATTGGCGTTCCATCTAAAAGGATTAAATTCTGATCTGCTGCTCCCCCCCTTACATTAAATCCTGAAGAGGCTTCTCCTGCATTGGTCACACCAGGTAAAGTCAATAAAGATTTTAAAGGATCTGCTTCTCCCATGGCCACTGGAATTTGTTTAATTTCCTGCATAGAAAGACTGTTAATACTCATTTGCGGCTTTTTAATACTCACAGCCCTATCTTGAGTTACAATTACTTCTTCCAAGTCCTGGCTATCTGCTTCCATGCTATATTTTATTTGAACATCTTTAAAGAGTGAAATTTGTTTTTCTTCACTTTTTAAACCTATATAACTAATTAAAACCGAATAGTTCCCTTGGGGCAACTGTATAGAGAACTGTCCATTTTCATCAGTTGTAGTCCCTGTTCCTGTTTCTTTTATAAAAATATTGGCACCTAAAATTGGTTGGTTAATTTCATCTAAGATAGTCCCAGAAAATGTGTGTGTTCTCTGATTTGCACTTTTTATTTGCTCTTTTACAAAAATATTAGCACCTTGTAAAGAGAAACTAAAAGGCAATTTTTGATTTAACAAGGAAATTAATTCATTAATTTCGACAGCATTGAAGTCTTTACTTTCTTTAAAGTATTTTTGATTGGTATCTATTTGACTGGTAAATGCAAATTTATAATCTGTTTGTGTTTCTATTTGTTTAAATAATTCTTTTAGTGTAACGGTTTTATTAATAGTAACCGATATGTTTTGTGCAACTATATTTAAACTAAGTAATAAAAAGCATGATGAAATGATATGCTTCATAAAGTTTTATGTTTTTTAATTATATTAAAATGGATAGTACATTCTATTTTGATATGGAAAGGGATGTACAGTGTTGTAGCTAAGACATCCTTTTCTTTTTTATTGAAAAGTGATTTGTTTTAAGGATTCATTTATCTCATAATTCAGGTTGTGTAGTTTTGATAGTAGTTTAACAATAGTAGTTATATCTTCTTTTTTATTAATTCGTAACGTAATTCGCTTATTTAAATACGCCTCTGGTATTCTTATTTTATAGTGGTATCCATCTTCTATATACTGGACAACATTTACAAATTTTTCATTATCAAAATCCACAAACCTATTAAAGGCTTCTATTGATACTGTTTGTTTATTATAAATGAATTTTTCACCAGGAGCTAACAACCAGTTCTGTGCACTGTCTTTCACACTCATCTGTACACTTCCTTCATAAAGCTTGACACTTACACCGTCCTTTAGATCTTCCCTAACTGTAAATGAAGTTCCCAAAACAGTAGTAGTTGTTTCATTACACACCACTTGAAAAGGATGCTCTTTATCCTTTTTAACTTTAAAAAACCCTTCTCCATTGAGTTCAATCTTTCTATTATGTACAAAATCTGTGGCGTAGACCAACTTAGAATTTGCACTTAATTCGACTTTAGAACTATCTGGTAAGATGATTGTTTTCCATTCTGAAGTTGGATTTTCAATAACATTTTCAGCTATTTTATATATATCTTGCTGTGTGTTTTGATATACAAAAAGACCACCCGCAGAAAGGGAAATAATTAAAATGGCTGCCGCTGCATAACGCCAAGGCATCTTAATTCTCTTTTTAGTTGGGAAGGCTTTGGATTGAAATTTATTCCAAGAAGCTTCTTTTATGTTATTGGAAGTAGCCATAGGTTTTTCTTCCCAGGCTTTTCTATATTTCTCTGCCAGTTTCTTTTTATCCATAGCTAGAAAATTATAGTTTTTGACATTGAAATCCGTGCTTTACAAACATCCCACTTACTATTTCAGAAATATCTCTATTACTTTCAATACGGAGAATTCGATCACAATCTTCTAAGTCGAAGTTCATGACACAATCAGAAATATGTTGTTGTAAAAGTCTCAGAAGATATGTTGCCTGATCCCTAGTTTCTACACTCGTTTTATAAATTTCGATATTCATTTTTATTTCCCATTTATATATATAACAAACGAGAAATTAAAAGTTCCTAAGCTCCTGCTATCTTTTTTTGAATAAATTTATTGGCAAGGTATATATGGTTGGCAATTGTCTTTTCGGAAAGATTGGTAATTGCTGCTATTTCTTGGTAAGTAAGATTCTCTAATTTATGTAATGTAAATATTTTTTGCTGTTGGGCTGGTAATTGATCTATGAGAAAATACAGTTTAATTCTCATCTCCTCCAAAGACTCTAATTCAGCATCTTCTTCTATCATTTCAAGTTTTGAAGTATCTAATGGAATTACCTTATTTTCCCTATTGATATGGTTAATGATGATATGCTTACATATAACAAACAATTGTTTTTCAAAAACAACATCCTCTTTTAGCAAAGCTCTTTTATTATATAGTTTTAAGAAACTCTCTTGTACGAAGTCGTCTGGCGTAAGAAATTTAAAATTAAATCGCTTCGCTACATTATACAACTTATCATAATATGTAAAGTAAACCTCCTTGAAGGACGATTCTTTCCCCTTCTTTAAATTTTTAATGAGTTTCACATTCTCCATAGCAATAACATCCTGATTCGAGATAACATTGTAAAGTAGATAATATTGTTTTCTATAAACTAAATAAATGTTAATTAAAATATGAGGCGTCCCTATGGTTTTATCCTAAGTAACAGGATGTGAATTTTAAACTTCCAAGAAAGAAAAGATAACTTCTTAATAATAAAGTTAATTTCGTCTCTTTTCCCTCAAAAATTGACAATTATTTCTGGAAAAATTCGAACACCTAAGATCAACGAAGCTTTAGCTCTAACCACCATGATTAATAAGCACTTACAAGAAAACAAAAAAGGGGAAAAATCAAATAAAATTGACTTTTCCCCTATGGTGACCGCGAAGGGATTCAAACCCCCAACCCTCAGAGCCGAAATCTGATGCGCTATTCAGTTGCGCCACGCGGCCAAAATATTTTTAAATCAACTCCCTCAAGACAAGCCTACTAGGTATTCAAAAGAAAATAATTTAATCCTTTTCGACATAGAACCCTTCATAATACTCAGGACAAACCCTAGGGAATATAACCCTCAATGAGAGATTTAAGAAAGCTTACTCTTTACTACTGTAGAAATTGTTTTACCATCTGCTTTTCCTGCAAGCTCTTTAGACACCATGCCCATTACTTTTCCCATATCTTTCATTCCTTCTGCTCCAGTTTTTGTAATCACTTCTTCAACAATAACTGCTATTTCATCTTCACTTAATTGCTCTGGTAAGAATTTCTCTATAATAGCTGCTTCAGCAATTTCTGGCTCAGCAAGGTCTGCACGTCCTTGTTCGGTATAAATTGCAGCACTATCTTTTCGTTGCTTTACAAGTTTCTGCAAAAGTTTAATCTCTTCTTCCTCAGATAAACCTTCTTTTGTAGCTGCATTAGTTTGTGCTAATAAAAGTTCAGATTTTACTGCTCTTAATGCTGTTAAAGCTGCGGTATCTTTAGCTTTCATTGCAGCTTTCATTTCTCCCATTACTTTATCTTGTAAACTCATAACTTTTATTTTTTGTAAAACTTTTGCTGTGCGAATATAAAAAAATAACCCGAAATATTAATCAACTACTTCGGGGTAAACCCTCGAAGTAGTCAATTAAAATAAATCTAATTCATTTCGAAACAGAGTTACTGGTAATTAACCCCTCAGTAAGGGATTAATAAAATTTTGGATTAGACTATAGTAACTAATACTTAATCTACATTATCATGTAAAAAAGAATTGTTACTTCTTAACTGTACATCCTCATTACTATCGGTTCCTACACTCATTCGAGAAGTATTCCCATCAGCTCTTCTGTCTTCTAAATCAATTCCCATTCGTTTGTAAGCAGGTTGCTTTTCTATTTCTTCAATTTTAGAAGCATTATTATGGAATTTATAATTAAAATCCTTCAATTTACGTCTGCGCTCTTCTGCTCTATTACGCAAACTGTCTTCTATAGAACTATTCATTGGATCTATCTCCTCTGAATCGTTTTCTTGAGAAGGTTTTTCTTCAACAACCTTCTTTTCAAAAGCCAATTCTTCCTCTACTTTCTCCGCTTTTTTTGCTTCAGGCTTTGCATTATTTAACTGATCTTCCATTTCCATATAATCGTCTAAACTGTATCGTTTAGTACCATCTTGAGAAACTTCTGTTACTGGAACCACTTCCACATGGTCATTAACTTCTACATCGTTTATAGTATCGGAGAAATCGAAAGTCACCACGTTTTCCTCTTCCTCTTTCTCTTCTTCATGTAAAGGCATATCAAAAGATAAAGTAGTCTGCTTTTTTGGCTGTGGTTTCAATATCTCTGGATCTACAACATCAATATCTTTTATTTGTGCTGTAGTATCAATAATTACAAAATCCTCGTCGTTTTCTAATGTTACTTCATCATAAACAACATTCATATTTTTTATTAATTCTGAAGTAGGAATTAATTCCATCTCATTTTCCTCTTCAGTTTCATCCATTAACGTATGCTTAACTACTTTTTTCTCTTTTGGCTGTTCAGGGCTAGCCTCTGGAGATTGCACTTCATCAAAGTCTGTATATCTTTTGTTATTGCTTTTTGGTGTTAAATCGTGAAAAGCTTTTTGCTCATCCTCTAAAGTGTGGATAATTTTTTTAGCTTCTGTATTTACAATTTCATGTTGTTGCTCGGCATTAAAACCTGTAGCAATAACAGTTACTGCAATAGCATCTCCTAAGCTTTCATCTTCTCCAACTCCCATAATAATATTTGCATTATGGCCAGCTTCATTTTGAATATGATCGTTGATTTCTCCAATTTCGTCTAGGGTAATTTCTTCAGCGCCAGAAACTATAAGTAGCAGTACGTTTTGGGCACCTGTAATTTTATTATCATTTAATAAAGGAGAATCTAAGGCTTTCATAATAGCTTCAGGCGCACGGTTTGCTCCAGTAGCAGTTGAAGACCCCATGATTGCTGTTCCACTATTTGAAAGTACTGTTTTAGCATCACGCAAGTCAATATTTTGCGTGTAGTGATGTGTTATTACCTCTGCAATCCCTTTGGCTGCAGTTGCTAATACTTCGTCTGCTTTGGAGAATCCTGCTTTAAAACCAAGATTTCCATATACTTCTCTTAACTTATTATTGTTTATCATAATAAGCGAATCCACATGTGCACGTAGTTTTTCTACCCCACGTTGTGCTTGCTCATTACGCATTTTCCCTTCAAACTGAAAAGGTATCGTTACAATTCCAACTGTTAAGATATCCATGTCTTTGGCTAGCTTTGCTATAACTGGCGCAGCCCCAGTACCAGTTCCACCTCCCATTCCGGCAGTAATAAATACCATTTTTGTATTGGTATCTAACATAGACTGTAGTTCTTCTAAACTTTCTATAGCTGCTTTTTCTCCAACTTCTGGATTGGCACCTGCTCCAAGCCCTTCTGTTAAAGAAACTCCAAGTTGTACCTTATTTGGCACTCCTGTGTTTTGCAGTGCCTGTGAGTCTGTATTACAAACCACAAAATCCACACCATTGATACCTTGTTGAAACATGTAATTAATTGCATTACTACCGCCGCCTCCAACGCCAATAACTTTAATTACATTACTTTGATTCTTCGGTAAGTCGAATGAGATGTTCCCTAAATCTGTGTTGCTACTCATAATAATTCTTTTTTACCCTATTTTTCCTATTTACTACTTACTTTATTTTCTTAGATGCCTTATAGTGTGGTAAAACTATTCGGCATTGTCTAAAAAATCTTTTAATTTCTCTGACCATTTTTCAAGAAAAGATTTACGCTCTTCTTGTGGTTCAGTTGATTGGGGTTCTTGATTATTTGTTGGTTGTTCTTCTTTCTCTTCTATAGTTGGTTTTTGCTCTGCTTCTATTCGCTTTGGTCCATTTTTCTTTTCTAATTGAATAGCATTCATTACTAATCCAACTGCTGTGGCATATACAGGACTTGCAACTTCAGCATCAGAATCTCCTGCCAAATGTTCGTTTGGATATCCAATTCGAGTATCCATGCCTGTTATATATTCAACAAGTTGCTTTAAATGTTTAAGCTGACTCCCACCTCCTGTTAATACAATTCCAGCGATTAGTTTTTTCTTCTGATCGTCGTGACCGTAATTTTTAATTTCCATATAAACCTGCTCTACAATCTCCACTACTCTAGCGTGAATTATTTTTGACAGATTTTTTAAGGTGATTTCTTTTGGTTCTCTTCCTCTTAATCCAGGTATGGAAACAATCTCGTTGTCCTTATTTTCTCCTGGCCATGCAGAACCAAATTTAATTTTTAAGAGTTCTGCCTGCTTTTCAATAATTGAGCATCCTTCTTTAATATCTTCTGTAACCACATTTCCTCCAAATGGAATTACTGCTGTATGCCGAATTATTCCATCTTTAAAAATGGCTAAATCGGTTGTCCCTCCTCCTATATCTATAAGTGCTACTCCTGCTTCTTTTTCTTCCTGACTTAGCACTGCATTTGCTGCTGCCAAAGGTTCTAGTGTAATTCCTGCTAAATCTAATCCAGAACTTTTTACACATCTTCCAATATTTCTAATAGAAGAAACCTGCCCCACTACTACATGAAAGTTGGCTTCCAACCGCCCTCCATACATTCCAATTGGCTCTTTTATTTCTGCTTGTCCATCTACCTTATATTCCTGCGGAAGTACATGTATAATTTCTTCTCCAGGTAGCATTACCAATTTATATACTTGGTTGCAAAGTTTATCTAAATCGGCTTCACTAATTACCTCTTCAGAATCTGGACGCGTTATATAATCGCTATGCTGTAAGCTTCTAATATGTTGCCCAGCAATTCCTACTACACAATCGTCTATTTTTAATCCAGAAATACTTTCTGCCTCTTGAACTGCTTGTTGTATTGATTGAATGGTTTGCGTAATATTATTAACCACTCCTCTATGTACTCCCAAACTTTTGGATTTACCAATACCTAAAATTTCAATCTTTCCGTAGTCGTTTTCACGACCTATCATAGCCACAATCTTTGTGGTTCCTATGTCTAATCCTACCGCGTATTTAGTATTTTCCATAACTTATTTTTTGGTACACACCACTTGATTATCAAATCCGAGATTAACAACTTTATAACTATCTAAAGTTTTATCATGCAATCCTTTTTGATAAAAAGCTTTAAAATTATTGAACTTAGCCGATAAGTTCTTCATCTCACCAAGGTCTACTACAAAACTTTCCGTTCTTAACTTTAATTCAAAATGATTTTTATTTTGATGAATTCCAATAATGTTCTTTTTTAGAAAATCATCAAAGTATATATATTTTGCAAGCTCATATAAATCTGACATAGATTTTTTCAGTCCAGTTCCAGTAATTAATGGAACTCGAGCTGAATGAACTGGAGATAATGGCATCATTTCTCCATCCATGTCTATATAAAATGACTGATTGCCCGCTACTCGCGCTATTGGCGTGCGCTGGCGAATTTTTGCCCCAATCTCCCCAGTAATAGATACATACACATCTGCAACTTGAACCATCGCATTTGCATTGAGAGACTCCTCTATATTATTCAAAGCTAATTTTTCTTTTGACACGCTCGTAAGCGAGTCCTGATTTTGTATCAACAATTTATTAACTGTATTTCGGGTAATAAAATGTCCGTCATCATTTAAAAATTCAATGCGACAATTCTTACTCAAAACACGATTTTCATTTCTTTTATTCGAAAATGAATACAAGAAAATCAATGCTATCAGCACAATAATTATTTTTATATGATTAACATATTTTTTCACTTAACGTTTTTTTTATGGTATTAACTTCTAGTCCAATATCTCCAGCTCCTAATGATAAAAACACTTCTGAATTACTTTCTGATAAAACTTTAGGTAAATGACTTTTGGCTACCTTCTGTTTTTTATCATTGGGTATCATTTCTAATAACCAATTTGAGGTAATTCCTTCAATAGGTTCTTCTCTGGCTGGGTAAATGTCTAATAAAATTATCTCATCAAAACGGGCTAAGCTCTTTGAAAATTCTGGGGCAAAATCTTTCGTTCTTGAAAAAAGATGGGGCTGAAAGATTACAGTTACTTTTTTATTTGGGTGTGCACTTCTTACAGCTTCATGTGCTGCTTCAATTTCTGTTGGATGATGCGCATAATCATCTATATAAATAAGATTCTCTTTATTTATTTGATATGAAAATCTACGTTTTATTCCTTTAAATGTGGCAAGGGCCTCGGCAAGGCGACTTAGAGGGGTGTCTAGGGTTGTCGCCATTGCCAATGCTGCCAATGCGTTTAACAAATTGTGTTTTCCTGGCTTGTTAAACCTAACTCCTCTGATAGTCTCAGTAGGAGTAAATAAATCGAATAGGTAGGTCGAGTTTGTTATTGTTATATTTCTGATTGAAAAATCAGAATCATCTTCTATTCCATAGGTTATACCTGCTATTGGCAATCCGTTTTTAACAAACAGTTTCCCCTCAGGTTTTACCTTTTTTGAAAACTCAACAAAAGTTCGCTCCATTTCTTCTGCATTGCCATAAATATCCAAATGATCGGCATCAATTGAAGTAATACAAGCTACTGTTGGAGATAAGTGTAAAAATGAACGATCAAATTCATCGGCTTCTACCACCGTAAATTCATCTCCTTCTATTAAAAAATTACTATTAAAATTCTCTGAAACACCTCCCAAGAAAGCAGTAATAGCTGTTCCTGTTTCTTTTAAAAGATGCGCTAAAATAGCACTCGTAGTAGTTTTCCCATGCGTTCCAGCTACTGCAAAACAATAGGAATCTTTTGCTATTAAGCCTAAAACAGCAGCTCTTTTTTGAACCTCATAGCCGTTTTCAGTAAAATAAACATATTCCTTATGGGTAACAGGAACTGCTGGGGTATAAACTATTAAAGTGTTTTCTATGTTTCTAAATGCTGCTGGGATTTTATGAATAGCTTCATCAAAATGAATTTCTACTCCTAACATTTCTAACTCTCGAGTTATATCGCTTGGTGTTTTATCATAACCTGCAACTTCCTTACCTATGAATTTAAAATAACGCGCTAAGCCAGACATCCCAATGCCGCCTATGCCTAAAAAGTATACGTTATTTATAGTATTTAAATTCATAATTAAAATTAATTAAGCTGCTTTTTTTAATAATTCTTCAATAGCATCAACAATATCTTTAGTTGCATTTGGAAGCGCTAACTTTTTAAAATTACTTCCTAGCATTTCTCTTTTTTCTTCTGAATTCCATAGCGTTAAAAATTCATTTTCAAACTTTTCATCCAGCTCATTTTCTTTCAATAACACAGCTGCATCTTTGTTTACAACTGCCATAGCATTTTTAGTTTGATGGTCCTCCGAAACATTTGGCGAGGGAATAAAAATTGTTGGTTTCCCTACAATAGCCAATTCAGAAACCGAAATAGCACCCGCTCTAGATATAATTATATCGGCAGCGGCATACGCTAGTTTCATATCGTTTATAAAAGCATTTACTTTTACCAAGTCGCTTTCATACTTTTTATACTCCTCATAATATAACTTCCCACATTGCCATATTAGTTGTACGTTATTTTCCTTAAAAAAGTTGAGTTCTTTTTCCACTAATTGATTAATTCTTCGTGCTCCTAAACTCCCCCCCATAACAAACAACGTTTTACGATTTTCATCTAGGTTGAAAAATTTAATTCCAGCTTCTTTTTTATCCGCTATTTCTAACAAATCTTGCCTTACTGGATTCCCAGTTTTCTCAATTTTATCAGCTGGAAAAAAGCGCTCCAAATTATCATAGGCTACAAAAATTTTTCTTACCTCTTTTGCTAGCCATTTATTAGTAATTCCTGGAAAGGAATTTTGCTCTTGTAATACGCATGAAATTCCTTTTCCTGCAGCCGCTTTTAATAATGGACCGCTTGCATACCCTCCTGTACCTATTGCAACATCTGGTTTAAAAGATTTTATAATTTTCTTAGCTTTCCAGATGCTACTTATCAACTTAAAAGGAAACATTAAATTTTTCAATGTTAATTTCCGTTGAATTCCAGAAATCCACAACCCTTCTATTTTATATCCTGCTTGTGGCACTTTCTCCATTTCCATTCTATCTTCTGCTCCTACAAACAAAAATTCAGCATCAGGAAACCTGTGCTTAAGCTCATTAGCTATAGCAATTGCAGGATATATATGCCCTCCTGTTCCACCTCCAGATAATATGAATTTATAATTGCTCACTTAAAATATCTAATGGATTTTGATTTTCAACTTCTTCTAATTCTATGTCTTCTTGTCGTTTTGCACTTACACTTAAAATAATTCCAATAGCTAGACAGGTCATCCAAATAGAGGTTCCACCACTACTTATTAACGGTAATGTCTGCCCAGTAACGGGGAATAACTCTACAGCTACAGCCATATTTATAAATGCTTGAACTATTATTGGTAAGCCAGCGGCTAGCACCAACAATTTCCCAAAAGACGAATCTGCCTTATGCGCCACAACCACTATTCTAAAAAGGAGCAACAAATAAATAAATATTAATATTAGCCCTCCTATTAAACCGTATTCTTCAATTATAATTGCATAAATAAAATCTGATGAACTCTGCGGAAGAAAATTCTTCATTACACTTTTTCCGGCTCCAACACCAACTATTCCTCCGGTAGCAATGGCTATTTTTGCTCTTTCAATTTGATAATCTGCCTCTGTATCTCCTTTATCTGTAAAACTTTCAATTCTGCTTATCCAAGTATCTACACGGTTTGGAAGCAATCCTGGAAATGCTTTTGCCGTTAATATAAACATGGTTAAACTTAAAAGTCCAGCTCCAACAATCCCCATTAAATATTTCCATGGATAACCTCCAATAAAACATAAAACCAATACCATTAAAAATATAATTGCCGTTGTGGAAAAGTTTGCTGGTAAAATAAGCGCTAATACTATAAAAACAGGTGCCCAAAGCGGAATTATAGTTTCTTTAAAAGTAACTACCTTATCTTTTATTTTGGAAAGATATCTAGCAACATGAATTAGTAAAACAATAGAAGCAAAAGTGGACGTTTGAAATGTAATTCCTACATAAGGAACCTGGATCCACCTACTTGCATTAGCTCCTCCAATTGTAGTTCCTTGTGCCAAAGTATAGATTAATAAAAGTATTACTATTGGCATTGCCAAAATAGATAATGCTTTAAAATATCTATATGGAATTTTATGTACAGCATAGATTACCCCGATTCCTAAAAATAGCAAAACAGCATGCTTTAATAGGTAACCAAAAGTAGTTCCGCTACCAACTACATACACCAAATTTGTACTGGCGCTATAAACTGGCAAAAAAGAAAATAGCGCTAATATGGCCACTACTGCCCATATAGCTTTATCTCCTTTTAATTTGTTAAATAATTGCTGCACTTAACCTCTTTTTTTATAATTTCTGAACTGCTTCTTTAAATTGATTTCCTCTATCCTCGTAATTAGTAAACAAGTCAAAAGACGCACAAGCTGGCGATAATAATACAGTATCTCCCTTTTCTGCCACCTCTTTACTAATTTTTACTGCATCTGCCATTGAGGTGGTCTCTACAATAAAATCTACAACCCCTCCAAAAACCTCAATTATCTTAGCATTATCAAGCCCTAAACACACAATTGCTTTTACCTTCTCTCTTACAAGGGGCATTAACGATAGATAATCGTTTCCTTTATCTTGCCCTCCAACAATCCATACTGTTGGTGTTTTCATACTATCCAAAGCATAAAAGGTTGCATTAACATTTGTTGCTTTGGAGTCGTTTATATACTGAACATTTTGAATTTTCAATACATTTTCAAGTCGGTGTGAAGCTCCTTGAAAGTTCTCTAAACTTTCTCTAATTGTAGCCTTTCTTATTTTTAATAACTGCGCCACAGTTGAAGCGGCCATAGCGTTCTTAGTGTTATGTTTTCCTTCTAAAGCTAATGTATCTGTAGCCATTTCTAAATGCTGTTTATCTAGGTTAATTATTATTTTATCTTCTTTTAAATAAGCTCCATATCCTAATTCTTTTTGAACAGAAAATGGAATAAGTTTTGATTTTATAGGATGCTTTGTTAACCAGTCTTCTATAACTTCATCATCGGCATCATAAATCAAATAATCCTTTTCAGTTTGATTCATAGCAATTCTAAATTTAGAAGCAATGTAATTTTCAAACTTATAATCATATCGATCGAGATGATCGGGGGTTATATTGGTAATTATTGCAATATGTGGCGCAAACTTTTTAATTCCATCTAATTGAAAACTACTAATCTCCAACACATAAAAATCTTTGGTTTGCTCTGCCACCATCTGTGCAAAACTATCGCCTATATTTCCAGCCATTCCCACATTCAAACCTTCACTTTTTAAAATGTGATTTGTTAACATGGTAGTGGTAGTTTTACCATTACTTCCTGTAATTCCAATAAGAGTTGCATCTGTATAAAGCGATGCAAACTCAATTTCAGAAATTACCGAAATTCCAAGCTCCACCAACTTTTTAATCATCGGAACTTTATCTGGAATTCCAGGACTTTTTACAACAAGGTCTGCATTCAATATTTTTGGTTCAGAATGCATTCCTTCCTCCCAATCAATCTCACTATTTTTAAGAACGTTTTTATATTTTTCTTTTATACTTCCTTTATCAGAAACAAAAACTTCAAACCCCTCCTTCTTCCCTAATACAGCGGCACCAACACCACTTTCTCCACTTCCTAAGACTACTAATCTTTTCATTTTCTAGGTTTATCTTAATTTTAATGTCACCACAGTTATTACGGCTAATAAAATTCCTATAATCCAGAAGCGGGTTACAATTTTACTTTCGTGATATCCTTTTTTCTGATAATGATGATGCAATGGCGACATTAAGAATATGCGTCTTCCTTCTCCAAACTTTTTCTTGGTATACTTAAAGTAACTCACCTGCATTACCACCGATAAATTCTCTGCTAAGAAAATTCCACACAGAATAGGTATTAACCATTCTTTACGAATTGCAATTGCTATTACCGCAATTATCCCCCCAATTGTTAAACTCCCTGTATCTCCCATAAAAACTTGTGCAGGAAAGGTGTTGTACCATAAAAAACCAACTAAACCTCCAGCAAAAGCAGCTATAAAAACTGTAATTTCTCCAGCACGGGGGATGTACATAATATTTAGATAATCTGAGAAAATTATATTCCCAGACACCCAAGCAAAAATCCCTAATGTCAATACTATTATTGCAGATGTTCCTGCAGCCAAACCATCAATTCCATCGGTTAGGTTTGCTCCATTGGAAACCGCTGTAATTATAAAAACCACAATCGGTATAAAAATCAACCAAGCATAGGTTTTATAATTATCTCCCATCCAAGTGAGTAAATCTGCATAATCAAACTCATTATCTTTTACAAAAGGAATTGTTGTTTTTGTTGACTTTTCTTCTTTCCCATATTCTTTTGAAACATCTCCCCCTGCAACAATTTCTATACTATTTGGAGCTTTCAACTCTTCTTTCACCGTTACTTCTGGATGAAAATATAAAGTAGCTCCAACTATAATTCCGATTCCAATTTGCCCTAAAACTTTAAATTTTCCTTTTAAACCTTCTTTATCCTTTTTAAAAATTTTGATGTAATCATCAACAAAACCAATTGCTCCCATCCAAAGCGTGGTAATTATTAAAAGAATGATGTAAATATTTTCTAGCTTAGCAAATAGCAACACAGGGATAAGCGTTGACATTATTATAATTATTCCTCCCATTGTTGGAGTCCCCGCTTTTTGTGACTGCCCTTCCAATCCTAATTCTCTAACACTCTCTCCTACTTGTTTTGCTCGCAAATAATTAATAACTCTTTTCCCGTAAATTGTAGAAATTAACAAGGATAAAATAACTGCAGCAGAAGCTCTGAAGGTGATGAATTGAAACAATCCAGCTCCAGGCAATTGGTAATTTTTCTCTAAAAATTCAAATAAATAGTATAACATATAAACTTCTATTTACTCCTAATTTGGAGTCGACTGCATTATTTTTTTACGTTTATCAATAATTCTTTTACAACTTTCAAATCATCAAAATCATTTTTAACTCCATTTACCTCCTGATAGGTTTCGTGACCTTTTCCAGCAATTAGAATAATATCATTTGATGTTGCAAATTGACAAGCTGTTTTTATGGCTTGCTTTCTATCTTCAATAGAAATGGTTTTATTATAATTTTGTGGCTCTACTCCTGCCTCCATTTCTTCTATAATTTTTTTCGGATCTTCCGTACGTGGATTATCCGAAGTAAAAATGGCTTTTGTGCTAAGAGTTGAAGCAATATTTGCCATTACTGGTCGCTTTGTCTTATCTCTATCTCCACCACAACCAACAACTGTTATTAAATTCTCATTTCCTGTACGGATGGTGTTTATAGTTTCCAAAACATTTTTCAAAGCATCTGGAGTATGCGCATAATCCACTATTGCTGTAATTTTTTCTTCTGAAATAAAATACTGAAAACGCCCTCCTACACTTTCTAATTCACTCAAATACTGAAGCGTTTCAATTGTTCCTAATTCAAAAAGATCTGCCACCGCATAAACAGCCAGCAAATTATAAGCATTAAAACTTCCTATTAATCTTGACCAGACTTCATTATCATTCACCTTCAGTAATAACCCTGTAAACTGATTTTCTAGAATCTGTGCTTTATAATCGGCATACGACTTTAAAGCGTAACTCACTTTCTTAGCTTTGGTATTCTGAATCATTACCGATCCATTTTTATCGTCCACATTCACCAATGCAAATGCCGATTTTGGGAGTTCATCAAAAAATACTTTTTTAGTATCTCTATACTCCGCAAATGTTTTATGATAATCTAAATGATCGTGACTAAGGTTTGTAAATACGCCCCCTGCAAAATGTAATCCGGCCGTACGCTGTTGATGAATTCCGTGAGAGCTCACTTCCATAAAGCAAAACTCAACTCCTTCATCATTCATCAACTTTAAATACTTATTTATTGTTAAAGAATCTGGTGTAGTATGCGTTGCTGGATACTCTTTAGCCCCCACCATAACTTTTACGGTAGACAATAACCCTACTTTATAACCGGCCTTTTTAAACAAATTATACAAGAGTGTGGTTACTGTGGTTTTTCCATTGGTTCCTGTTACTCCTACTAATTTTAAATTTTCAGAAGGATTTTTATAAAAATTTGAAGCCATAATAGCCAAAGCCTTATGGGCATTTTCAACTTCTACATAGGTAATTCCATTAACCAATTGCGCAGGAAGCTTCTCACAAATTACTGCAATAGCCCCAGATTCCACCGCCTTTGTAATATAATCATGTCCATCTACTACAGTTCCAGGAATTGCAACAAACACATCATCCAACGATACTTTTCGCGAATCAAAATGAATATCATTAACAAAAGCAACCGTGTTACCAGCCACTGCGTTGATACTAACTTTATACAATATGTCTTTTAATAACATCATGACAACTGCAATACGATTGTTTGATTCGACTCTATTTTTTGTCCACTTTTTATAGACTGACTTTTAACTTTCCCTATTCCATCTCCTTCAACTTTTACTCGAACGCCTAAGTTTTCTAAAATAGAAATAGCATCCATTCCACTCATCCCTTCTACATTTGGAATTATTTCGTTTCGCTTCTTCACTTTCGCATAATAAGCTTTGTAGTCTTTTTCTGTTTGCTCACTCTCGTTATCCAATTCTTCAATTGTATCTATTAATGGCGAATTGGTATATATTTTCTGAGCAACACTTTTAAACACAGGCCCAGAAACATCTGCTCCGTAATACCCAACACTTTTATCAGGATTATGAATTACTACGATGCAAGAATATTTAGGCTCATCAGCTGGAAAATACCCTACAAAACTTGAGATATAATTCATCTTACTTTTGTCCGCATAATCCTTTTGAGCAGTCCCTGTTTTTCCTGCCATGGAAAAATTAGGAGAGTACAACCTATGTCCTGTACCGTGCTTATCTTCAACCACATTTTTAAGCATAGCCTGAACTTTAGAAATAGTTTCTTTTGAACAGACAGAAGGATTAATAACGTCTTTATCAAACTTATAAATTACCTTATCCCATTCCCTAACCTCTTTTATTAATCGTGGTTTTACCATTTCCCCACCATTTGCCACTGCATTATAAAAAGTAAGTGTTTGTAAAGGTGTTAGTGAAACTCCGTAACCATAAGCCATCCATTGCAAAGCAATTCCACTCCATCTACTTTTATCATTCGGATGTGGAATAATTGGCGCTCCTTCTCCCTTTATAGACATTCCTAATTTTTCATTAAGTCCCATATTATATAGGCGATTAACAAATTTTTCAGGCTGATTCTTATAATAATTATCTATAATTTTTACGATTCCTACATTGGAGGAGCGTTCCAAAACTTCAGATACTGTTATTTTTCCATACCCCCCTCTTTTAGAATCGCGTACTTTTTTTCCATAGAAAGAAATTATCCCATTTTCAGTGTCAACAACATCACTAGTATCTACCGCTTTATCTTCAAGCGCCGCAATCATCGACATCAATTTAAATGTAGAACCTGGCTCATGAGATTCTCCTACAGCATAATTTAATCGCTCGTAGTAATTCCCTCCTTTTGTTCTCCCTAAATTTGAAATCGCTTTTATTTCTCCAGTAGCTACTTCCATAACCACAACAGAACCATGATCTGCATTATATTTCTCTAACTGAGTTAACAATGCATGATGCGCAATATCCTGAATATTAACATTAATGGTTGACACCACATCATACCCATCTTTTGGCTCCACCTCATTATAATCTGTAATGGGTTTCCATTGTCCTTTTGCTATTTTTTGCTTTAATCGATGCCCTTCTGTTCCTCGTAAATAACTTCCAAAAGCCCCTTCCAAACCAACTCTTGTATAATAGCCTTTATCATCTACTCGCTCGTAACCCACGCTACGATGCGCCATTCCTCCCAAAGGATATTCTCTTTTAGTTTCTTGCTCTACAATTACCCCTCCTTTATAAGGCCCTAAATTAAAAAGTGGGAAACTTTTAATTCTCACATACTCCGTATACCCCAAATCCTTAGCAATTAGCAAATACCTATTTTTATTAACTCTTGCTTTACGAAGTAAATTCTGATAATACGAAGAAGACCTCCCCAACACTTTAGATAAAGAATCGGAAAGTGGTTTTATATGCTGTTCAAAAACTTTATGTTGCGGAGTAATTGCATCAAAACGAATATCATATTTCGTTACAGAAGTAGCTAACAAACTCCCATCATCCGAATACAAATTCCCTCTTTTTGGTTCAATTGTAAAATTCTTAATGGTACGCTGCTCCGCCAAAGCTCTGTATTTTTCTCCATCAACCATCTGAATGGTAACAAGTTTTACCACTACAGCCAAAGCGAAGAAAAACATACACCCGGCAACGAAGTACAAACGGCTTAATATGTTTTTATCAGTTATTGGCATAATTTATTTTTTTTTGGCGACCATTATTTTTTTTGGCGGAATTAACGAGGGTCTCAATCCCGATGCGGCTACTTGACTTGTTACATTAGATTCTAATTTTACTTGCTGCACTTTAGTTCTTACATCTACAAACTCACTCCTTAATTCTAAAACTTCATTATTAATTTTTGCTAACTCATGCACTTTTTTATCTGCATGATGCGCGCTAGAAATCATTATTACAGCCAAAATGGATATAAAAAGTATAAACCTCCAGTTTTTAACCGAGTCCTCACTAACTAAAAATCTACCTTTCAATAAATCTAAAATCCCTTTCTTCATAATACGCTTACAACTTTTCTGCTATCCTCAACTTTGCGCTACGCGCTCTATTATTCTCTTTTATTTCTTCTGAAGTAGGAGTTATTAAACCCCCTACTTTTTTTAATGGAACTTCAATATTTCCATAAAAATCTTTTTCAGGCTCTCCTTCAAACTTTCCACTTCTTATAAACCTTTTTACCAATCTATCTTCTAAAGAATGATAACTTATCAAGCTTAACCTTCCGCCTTGTTTTAACAACTCAGGAGTTTGTTCTAAAAATTCTCTCAAAACTTCCACCTCCTGATTTACCTCTATTCTAATAGCCTGATAAATCTGCGCTAATATTTTATGCTCTTTATATTGTGGCAAAAACTTTCTAAGTGCAGTTTTTAACTCTTCGGAAGTTTTTATTGGCGCCTCCGCTCTTTTCTCTACAATAGCTTTTGCTAAAGAACCAGCATTACGAAGCTCTCCATACAAACCCAACACACTTTTAAGCTGCCCTTCATCATAATCATTCACCACCTCAAAAGCAGAAATCGGATTTTTCTTACTCATTCGCATATCTAAATCAGCATCAAAACGTGTAGAAAAACCACGTTCAGCCACATCAAATTGATGCGAAGAAACTCCGAAATCGCCTAAAATACCGTCAACTTCTTTTATTCCATAGAATTTCAAAAAACGTTTAATAAACCTAAAATTCTCTTCAATCAACGTAAACCTTTCATCTTGCAGAGCGTTATTCACCGCATCCTCATCTTGATCAAAAGCTATCAATCTTCCGTTAGGCCCTAATCTTCTTAATATCTCTTTGGAATGCCCACCGCCACCAAAAGTAACGTCAACATACACCCCATCTTCTTTAATATTCAAACCCTCCACGGTCTCCTTCAACAATACTGGATTATGATACTCCATCTTCGTCATCATTTAATTCAAAACCACCCATTACATCCTCAGCTAAATCAGAAAAAGAATCTGCACCTTCATCAAGCACATCATAATATTTCTGTTTATCCCACACTTCAATTCTATCAATAGACTCCGAAAGCACCACTTCTTTTGCAATATTTGCAAACGACATTAAGTTTTTAGGAATAGAAAGCCTTCCGCTTGCATCGATTTCCACTACACGAACTCCAGCAGTAAACTGACGAATGAAGTCATTATTTTTCTTAACAAAACGATTTAATTTTCCCACTTGCTTCATTTCTTTCTCCCAAGCGGCCATGGTATAAATTTCGAGGCATTTTTGAAAAATAGAGCGTTTTAACACCAAACCGTCCTGCAAAACAGGAGCTAATTTAGCGCGCAAAGTAGCAGGGACCATAATCCGTCCTTTGCTATCTGCCTTACACTCATACTCTTCTGAAAACTGAATCACCCCAATCCGTTTTTACTGTTAACTTTTCAAATATAGAGAATTATTTACCACTTTTTACCACTTTTTGTCACTTTTTACCACTTTGTTAATAAATTCATGTCGTTATCGCTTAAATAGCAGCAAATCCAATAGTTATAAAATTGTTAATAACCTCACGACTGAGATTTTGCTTGAGAAAAAGCTTAATTTTGCGGTTTATTAAAGTTCAAATATTAGCATTGAAGAGAAATCGTTTTTTATAAATTCGAAATGCCTATATTTGTTTCCAAAGAAATGTAACAACCCCTTAATGGCACACGATTTAAAGAAGGAAGGTAAATTTACTTATTTAGAAGTTGGAGAAGGAACCCCCATGATAGTTTTACACGGATTAATGGGTGGATTGAGCAATTTTAGTGATGTTGCCAACTATTTTTCTAAAAGAGGATACAAAGTATTAATTCCTGAATTACCGATCTACAGCATGTCTTTATTAAAGACTAATGTAAAGAGTTTTGCAAATTACGTAGAGAAATTTATAGAGTTCAAAGGTTTAGAAGAAGTTATCTTATTAGGAAACTCCTTAGGAGGACATATCGGTCTTTTACACACTAAATTATACCCACAAAAAGTAAAAGCTTTAGTTATTACTGGAAGCTCTGGCTTGTATGAAAATGCAATGGGAGACGGCTATCCAAAACGTGGGGATTATGAGTTTATAAAGAAAAAAAGCGAAGATGTTTTCTACGATCCTGCTGTTGCAACTAAAGAAATTGTAGATGAAGTATTTGCAACGGTAAACGACCGACATAAGTTAATAAAAACATTAGCAATTGCTAAGAGTGCTATTCGTCATAATATGGCGAAAGACTTACCTCATATGCACACACCTACTTGTATAATTTGGGGAGAAAACGACTCCGTTACTCCTCCAACAGTTGCCAAAGAGTTCCACGAACTACTTCCAGATTCAGATTTATTTTGGATTGAGAAATGCGGACACGCACCAATGATGGAGCACCCAAATGATTTTAATGCTATTTTAGATGAATGGCTTAAAAAGAGAAGTTTATAAACAACAAAAAGAAGACCATGCACATTAAATCCGCCACTTTTGTAATGAGTAATTCGGATGTAAAAAAATGTCCTAATGAACCGCTTCCTGAGTATGCGTTTATTGGTCGGTCTAATGTAGGAAAATCTTCTCTCATTAACATGCTCACTGAGCGTAAGAGCTTAGCTAAAACCTCTGGAAGACCTGGGAAAACACAACTTATTAACCATTTTAAAATAAATGAAAATTGGTTTTTAGTAGATTTACCTGGTTATGGATACGCAAAAGTTTCTAAAAAAGTAAAGAGTACATTTCAGAAATTTATCACTAAATATTTTGAAGAAAGACAGCAATTAGTCTCTGCCTTTGTATTGATAGATATCCGGCATGATCCACAAAAAATAGACATGGAATTTATGCAATGGCTCGGAGAACATCAAATCCCGTTTTCTATAATATTTACAAAAGCCGACAAGTTAAAGCCAAAAGCCATTGAACGTGACGTTAAGAAATACTTAGACGTTTTAATAGCAGATGTTTGGGAAGAAGCTCCTAATTATTTTATCACTTCTTCTACGTCTGGCACAGGAAAAGATGAACTTTTAGAATATATCGATCAAATAAATAAAGAGTACAATAACGCTTAATTTTTAATTCAATTTTACAATTGCCTTATTCATTAATCCGTCTATATCTTTAATTTTAATATTTCCTTCAGCACTAATAATTACGAAGTCTTTATCGTCTTTAACCTTCATAATTACCTCTTTAATTTTATTTCGTTTTTCAAAATAATACAGTCCAACTCTAGCACCATCACTATTTACAAACATTAAAGACTCATAGCCTTTTTGACTTACAAATTTATTAAATTTACGCTCTAGATTTTCTGTCCCAACTTCTGCTCCCACCAATACACGGTAACGAGATATCCCACTTACCACTTGATTCAACTCTTTAAAATCGTCATCATCTACAAACATATTTACTAAAAAATTAGACGCACTTAAAGAAAAGGCAATATCTTCTTTATTTTCTTTTCTAAAGGAATCATAAGGAGTAGACGCCCCACATGAAGCAAAGAATGTAGCTACAACTGCAATAATTAAAACTTTTTTCATCTGTTTATTTTTTTTATTGTTGTCCGATAAAAGCAGACCGCGTTTATTGCATTCCACATATATCAAGGGTTAATAGAGGTTTTTAAAATAGCCCCCTTACTATTAAGAAAAATGAATAAAAAGAGGAGTTTAGTAATGTTGTTTCTTTAAGCTACTCATTTTGTAATAGTTAAGATTTATTCTTTGTTCTTTTCTCTTACAGCGAAGCGGTCTTGTATTTTTACTCGGACATTAATGTTTTTTTATGCTCTAGTTTAGAATTACGTTGATTATACTTTACAGACGAACAGCAAGATTTTTTGTTACAGCATGGACAAAAGTTTTTTTATGTCTCTAAAAAAAATGCCCCGATATAAATCGAGGCATAAAAAATATAGTATTTTATATTATTTTTTGAGTTCTAGTTTTTCTGCAAAATAATCGCAAAAGTCGCGCATCGTAGCTGTCATTTTCTCATCTTGTGTGGCCCGTTGGTAAGTATCACTCAAAGAAACTAATGTTTGATGCATAAATTTCTTCATTTCATCCACAGGCATATCTTTTGTCCACAGATCTATTTTTAACGTTTCTTGCTGCTCGCTATCCCAAACTGAGAGTAAAAAAGCTTTTGCTTTTTCATTTTCAATTCCACCATCTTTTGCTGTCCAATTTAGTTTTTCAGGAACTTTATTTTCGTCAAGTTCAATATGTAATTTTATATCTGAGCTATGTGTTTTAGCCATTACTTTTCAGGTTTATATTTTGATTTATTAAAAATTTCTTCTGCTGAAGTGTTCAGCATTTGCTGCAAAGATACTTCATTATTTTGCATATAGGAATTTACAATTTGCCATCCTATAAATTGCCCTATTCTTCCAGGAGATTCATTGTCTAATTCTAAATAAAATTTAGAGAATGGAGCTGGATTTATAAAGCGTTCTCCCAGTTTTGCATCCGTAGAAAAAAGCAATTCTTTCTCTATAAAATACCGCCAAATATAATTTTCATTAGCCAACGCCCAATTATATTCAGACTCATTATATCCAATAACACTCTCTTTCTCTGCTGAAGGATAAAACAAATCTAAAAGATAATACAGCTTTCCGTAATAAATTAATTGTGCTAAAAAACTTCTATTACTTGGCGCCTTTACCTTACTCCTAGCAATGGTTCTTGCTATATCTACAGGAATTTTGGAAGCTTCAAAATTTTTCTTTAAATACTCTTGAATTCCGCCATAATACCTATGTGTAGCTCCTAAATAATTATCTAAGCCTAAGAGCAACAAACTATCAGCATAAATAACCCTGTTCTTGTAATCCACATCTGAGATTACAGTAATAATTTTAGGCGATTTAAAGTCGTTAAAATAATAAGTAACATGCTGAAAAACCGATTTTATCTCAGAGGAATTATCTTCAAAATTTTTAAATTTTTTCTGAATCTCAGCATACATATCCCTCTGCAAAGAATCGTTCATTCTTTGCACCCAAATACTATCGTTATAAGATTTTGGAAACAAATAAGGATATTTATTTTTTAAATCGGGAAGCGTTAACGGACTAGCATTTGCAAAAGCCTTATCGAATCTATCAATTTTTACATTCAAATCTATTTTAGCTACCTCCCTTTCAACTTTCGCCTCATTGGAGCATGCAATTAACAATATAACAAGAAGTAAGCACAAAAATTTACTCATACACAATATTTTAAAACCTTTAGTCTTTTCGTTTTTTAAAAATTTAAGAATCTGTTACATTTGTTTGCAAAGTTAACCGAATGTAAAATTACACCTAAATTTTTAAGGTACACAAATTACATTTTTCTTTACACTTACTTTTTAATAACCCATTATACACACAAATTATGAATACAGAAAAAGTAATAACTCATATTGTAGATTGGCTTAAGGATTATGCTACCAATGCAAAAATGAATGGTTTTGTTATTGGAATTTCTGGAGGAATTGACTCTGCAGTTACCTCTACCTTATGCGCTAAAACTGGATTGGATGTTTTATGCTTAGAAATGGCTATCCATCAAGCCGAAAACCAAGTAAGTCGTGCTTTAAACCACATTAGTTGGTTACAAAAAAATTATTCTAATGTGGACACCAAACAAGTTAATCTAACTACTGTTTTTGATAGTTTAGTAGCTTCTTTCCCAAAAGTAGAGAGTGAAGAGGAGCGTTTTATGGCTTTAGCAAACACTAGAGCTCGTTTACGAATGACCTCTTTATATTATTTTGCTGCCCTAGAAAAATATTTAGTAGCTGGCACTGGAAATAAAGTGGAGGATTTTGGGGTTGGTTTCTACACAAAATATGGTGATGGCGGAGTAGATTTAAGTCCGATTGCCGACCTATTAAAGACAGAAGTATATGAAATAGCAAAAGTCCTTGGCATTAATCAAGACATACAAAAAGCAGCTCCTACTGATGGTTTATGGGGAGACAATAGAACTGACGAAGACCAAATAGGAGCATCTTACCCAGAATTGGAATGGGCAATGGAACAGACTGAAAAAGGAAAATCAACAAAAGATTTCGACAATAGAGAGAAAATAGTCATGGAAATCTATACTCGCTTAAACCGAGCAAATAAGCACAAAATGGATCCAATCCCAGTGTGTATAATCCCTGCGGAATTAAAAAAATAAATATTTTTAAGAAAGTTTTTTCCTATACTTGATTATAAGACTAATTTTTACTATATTTACTTACAAATAGAGTAAAATCCCCCAAGCTCATATGACGTATATTATCTACGAGAAAATTTGTTGTGGCTTATTTGAAACAAACTTTAAAATACCTCAATTATGATTAAAGTTTTAGTTGCTGATAACCACCCTATCGTAAGAATAGGATTAGAGACAGCCTTGAACAACAATGGAATTACCGAAGTAATTGGTAGTGTAAGTACAACAACAGAATTATTCAACGCACTTTCAACAAAAAATCCTGATGTGATTTTATTGGAAATGGATATTCCTGAAGTAAACGGTATCACTGCCCTTCGAAGACTTAAAAAGGACCAAAGTGATATAAAGGTTCTTATTTACAGTACACAAGCTGAGGACGTTTACGCCCTAAGCACACTAAGAGCTGGAGCTTCTGGCTATGTATCTAAAACAGCCTCTTTAGACACCCTAATTGATGCTATCAAAAGAGTAGCTAATGGCGGTATGTTTATTACAAATGAACTTGCGCAACGATTAGCATTTGACGAGAGCACAAACAAACCTAGAAAATTATTTAGGAAATTATCGACTCGCGAAATCGAAGTTTTAAAACTTCTAGCTTCTGGTAGAAGGAATAAGCAAGTAGCAGAGGAGCTTGGACTGAATGAAAAAACAGTAAGCACCTACAAAGCTAGACTTATGAAAAAGCTAAATGTAGATAATATGGTCGATATGCTTCAACAAGCTAAAGCCCTAGAATTATACTAAAAAATATAGGCTTTTTACGCTACAAAGCACTCTTTGATAGAGTGCTTTTTTTATGACCGATTCTTAACTATAAAATGTAGTATTGGTTACCAATCCAAATCTATCTGACAGTGTTTTTCTTAAATCCCAGTAGTTTTTAATGTCTTCTAGCTGTTCTGTAGTTGCATTATTATTAGCTCCAATTACTTCATGGATACTATCTACCAGCATATTTAATAACTTTAAACGGAGCATAGATATGGTTTGAAAAACTAATAAGTGAACAGACATACTTTTGTCTTTTACTAAAATATCTTTACTCTCCCAGTTTGAAAGTGCATACTTTTCTTCGTTCATCAAAATATCTACTACAGATGCATTTTGTTCAAATGTTAATTTCTGAAGGAAACTATCCATTTTCAATACCCCTTCAACGTTAAACATTTCTATTAATATTGTATAAATAGCATGAAAATCTTTATTTGCAAACTCAATTTCATCGGCTTGTAAATCCAAAAAAATCTTTTCATAAACCTTCATGTCTACTTTAATTTCTTTCTGAATCATATCTCCATTTTCATCATCTTCCAAAACAATATCATTAAATGTTTCGGTTTTATCGCCATGAAATAATAAAATACCAATAATAGATTTTTCTAGTTCATTTAACTGGTTTACTTTTTTCGAGCTAGTCCCCTCTCCAGGTCTAACAACATTAAAGTTATTTTTCTTACGCTCTTCTTTATGCTTTTTATTAGCATCTGCCACTTCTTTATTACCCAATTGAGCTAGGGTATTATAAAGCACATCTTCAGAAATATCCATAATTCTAGAACATTCCTGAACATAAATTTCACGCTGAATCCGATCTGGGATTTTAAAAATACTATTTACAATTTCTCTAATAGTGTCCGCTTTTTTTATAGGATCGTTTTGAGCATCTTTAACAAGTAACGAAGCTTTAAAACGGATAAAATCTGTAGCATTTTCTTCTAAAAAAGAAACTAGATCTTCCTCGCTATTGGCACGGGCGTAACTATCGGGATCCTGACCTTCGGGGAAGGTACAAACTTTTACATTCATCCCCTGCTCCAAAATAAGATCAATACCCCTCAACGAGGCACGTAATCCAGCTGCATCCCCATCAAATAAAACAGTTATATTTTTTGTTAACCTATTAATTAACCGAATCTGATCTGGTGTTAATGCAGTTCCACTAGAGGCTACTACATTTTCAATTCCACTTTGATGAAATTGAATAACATCTGTATAACCCTCAACTAAAAAACAATTATCTTGTTTAGCAATAGCCTGTTTAGCATGGTAAATTCCATAAAGCACTTTGCTTTTATGGTAAATGTCACTTTCAGGAGAATTTAGATACTTAGCTGCTTTTTTATCAGAAGTTAAAATACGACCTCCAAAACCTAAAACACGACCACTCATAGAATGTATAGGAAACATAACCCGCCCTTTAAAGCGGTCGAACATCCTCTTATCATCAGATCCCTCTTTCTCCTTAACAATAGTAAGTCCAGTTTTTTCCAAATATTCAAGTTGATACCCAGCTCCTAAGGCCTCTTTTGTAAAAGCATCCCATTGATCTAAAGAATATCCTAGCTTGAATTTATCTATGGTTTCTTTGGTAAAGCCACGTTCCTTAAAATAAGTACCCCCTATTGCTTTTCCTAATTCTGAATTTTTTAATGTTTTTTGAAAATAAGATTGTGCAAATTCAGACACCAAATACATACTCTCCCGTTCGCTAGACTTTTCCTTTTCTTCATTAGTCTGCTCGGTTTCTTCAACTTCAATTCCGTATTTTTTTGCCAAATATTTAATAGCCTCTGGATAGGTATAATGCTCATGTTCCATTAAAAAAGCAACAACATTTCCTCCTTTTCCACTACTAAAATCTTTCCATATCTGCTTAACTGGAGATACCATAAAACTAGGGGTACGCTCATCCGAAAAGGGACTTAAACCTTTATAATTTGACCCTGATCTTTTTAACTGAACGAAATCGCCAATAACTTCCTCTACTCGGGAAGCATCAAAAACTTTATCTATGGTTTCTTTTGCAATCAAAATCTTAATGCCTTTTTATAAAAATAACAATTCCCACTGGAAAAAGTGGGAATCAAAAGTAAGTAATTATTCTCTCAAAGTAATATTGAAGATGTTTTATTCATGCTGAGGCCATTGTAATTATCCCTAAGGATGATAGATAAGATTTATATCAAAAAATTTGTCAGGAATTTAAGAAAAAAGTTAGGAAAAATAAAAGACCGCTTCACTACAAGAAATAAGAATAAAGATTGAATATTATAAGGCAGGTAAATACTTATCGTCAATTTTTAAAAATAGTAGGGCTACTCCTTTATTTTGAAAATTGATAATTATTAAGTAGAAATAGGTGAAATTATTTTCGAGGTGAAATTCATTTTTGTCAGCACAAGAAAATAACTCCGCTCTTGAATTTTCATCATTGCGGCTAAAGTTTAGTACAGGGCATTAGAAAGCGATTTACTTTCAAGTCTACGTAAGCTAAAACATTGTTTTTTATACCGCGTGGCTGTTGCACAAGCTTTCTTTTAACCAATTTTCAAATTAAAAGCAGTTCTTTAAAACAACATATGCCTAGAAAACAACAACTTACCTATTATTAAAATTTAGGATAATCCTCTTTTCTTATAAATTTAGAGTTGTGCAACGGTTACCAATGTTACCCATAGTATTTATCAGTCGTCAAATCGTAAGTATACATTTTTTCTACACCTGACAATCCATTCGTTATTTTTCTTTACCAATACAAATAATGTTTCTTCATTTTTTTTATTAGTCAAATACACTATTGCTTTATCATTATAAATTAGCGGAAGAGTAATTGCTGGAATTGTATTCTCCAAGTCAGCCACAATTTTAAAATTGTCAGAAACCATTGTCGAGTCAATAGTTCGATAATAATTATACCAATCTATTTGGTCACGCATTTTTGAGATTTCCTCCGAACTTACTATTTCAGAGAATGAGTAAGTTTCTCTTTTTTCCATATCAATGCAATGTCCGAGTAAGTTGTCAATCATTTCAGGATTGCTAATTAAATTTCCAATGCCTAAATACTGAAGAAAATGTTTGTCCAAAGTCGGTTTTCCGTTTTTGTAGAGTGCCTTTATTACTTCATATCTTTCTTTTTGGATACTGTCATTTTGAGCATAAATTCCGCTCGATACAATTAGAGAAAGAAGTAGTAGTTTAATTTTCATTTCGGTTTTTGTCAAATTGTGGGCAAAGTTGTTGTGGTCGAGTAGACAGGGGGATTTTCACCCGAGCCTCTCACAGTATTCTATGACTAAAACAAATTATATTTCATATTTTTTAATTAGTTTATGCTGCATATTTCATTAAATCTACATAAGGGGATTTTCTGTTAATAACAGCAAAGATTCTAGCCAGTATTTTATTCCTGATAATATTTATTGTAGACATCTTGTTTTTTCCCAAGGCGATTCTTTTCTGGTAATATAATTTCATCTCTTCGTTGTATTGGATAGAAGATTTAGCACATAAATCCAACAAGCTCTTCAATTTTTTATTTGCTAAATGGCTTACTTTGGTTCTTCCTCTTATACTTGAACCAGAGGTATTAGGAAAAGGAGCTATACCGCAATAAGAAGCAAATTTCCTCCAACTGTCAAACTTTCTAAAACCCTCTGTAAATACTATCATATAAAGTGCAGTTTGTTTACCTACACCTTTAATGGTGACTATTAAATCATACTGGAATTTAAGATTGTCGTCTTCCGAAATAATAGTTTCTATTTCTGTTTCAAGAATATCTATTTCTTTAGTGAGACATTTAATAAGTCTTTTCTGAATTTTTAGAAGTAGTTTATTTTTACTTTTTGACAGTATTTCCGATTGCTCCTTTAAACTCATTTTGTAGCCAGCTCTTTGTTTTACCATGCGTTCACGTAGCGAGAACAAGCGTTTTAATTTAACAATGCTCTCAGAACTTGGAATATTAGATTTTAGCCGATCCCGTTTTTCATAGGCATAAAGAGCTATTCTTTTAGCATCTGCTTTGTCATTTTTCCCTCTGGTCATTCCCATGGATTGTTTAATTTCCAAGCCAGGCAATATCACATAATTAAAGTTTTCTTCAAACAGAAAGAGAGATATACTGTGACAGTATATCCCAGTATGTTCCATAGCGAACAAAAGGTTTTCCGTAGGGACTTTACTACTCTTTTCTAACCACTTAACCATTTGCTTAAAACCTTTTTTATTGTTTTCAAATTGCTGAAATAGGTTTTCTTTGTGAAGATGGGTATCGATTACTTTTTTGCTGATATCAACACCAAGGGTTTCTAAAATTTCCATATTTCAAATTTTTAAATTAATGGTTACTTTGACTAAAACCTTTAGTAATTATTACTAATTAGTATTCTATCTGGTCCTTTGTAACCGTGAATAAAAAAGCGGGGACTAATACTGTGATTAGAGATTTAAGCTCTAGAACCGTACAAAGTTCACCCCACTCTTCCTGATAAAAATATGAACAATTTTAATAAGTTATTAGTCTCCCCCAGACCCCCTCTTTTCAACAATATCAATAATATAATTATAGATTGTTTCTTATTTCAAATCTAAAGGAACCGTATGTGATAGTCTCCCATCATACGGCTCTTGTTATACAAATCTAATATACTAATTTACCAAACATACCCATTTAATAGTGGAGAAATAAGTCAGATAAAGTCTCGTATTCTTTTTTAAAAGCCCTTCAAAAACATATTCTATGCTGTTTAAAGCTCCCTAATTTTAACATACAACTTAATTAGATTGTAAAATAAAAGCCCTTAAAAGGGCTTAAATCTATCTTGTTTTTATAAAATTAATGGCTTGTGCAACGGTTTTATAGTTTTTTCTTATTTGAATTCTTTCTATTTGAAAATAAAGAAACAATCTCAATTGTATTTTTATTGATTCTATAGTATAGATTGTTGTTCTTTTCAACGACAGCTTTTTGGATATTCTTTTATTTCGATTGATTCAAGAAAAATTTCAGGCATTTTTGAAATCAGTTCGATTGTGTGATCTAATTTTGCAGTAAACTTTCTTAATTCTTTTTCAGTCCAATTGGTTTCAAGGTATTCAATAGTTTCTTTAAGTTCAGATATTTCGTGGTCAGTCCACAGTATTTTATAACCACTTTTCATAAATCCCTTTAACGGTTGAGTGAGAAGTCAATTTTCCGTTGTCAGCATCTTGAATTCCTTTCTCAATAGATTCTCTTTCGTCCGCTGAAATTTCGTTCCACCAATCAGTTTTTTCTTTTTCTCTTAACTCCATCAGTTTATCAATCAAAGACTTATCGTTTAATGTTGACAACCATTGAATTAACTCGATTTTTTTATTTTCTAAACTTAAATCCATAATATCAAAGTTACAAATTTAATTCTATCATTCAATTTTTACGTGAATTTTTTAAAACTGTTGTACAACGGTTTTGTATAACTGTCAGTTGCGTTGGTTTAGGATACTAATTTAGTTAAAAGTCACGAATGTTTGGTGTTCGCGAGGATTTTCCGAAGCAATTGCGGTTATACATTGTGGCTGTTGCACAAGCTCTTTTTTAACCAAATTTCTAATTAAAAGCAGTTCTTTAAAATAACATATGCTTAGAAAACACCAACTTACCTATTATTAAAATTTAGGATAATCCTCTTTTCTTATAAATTTAGAGTTGTGCAACGGTTACCGTTGTTGTCATAGTATTTTTATTCCTTGCATATTATTCCGTCTTGCGAAATTTTTTGTCCTTCGTTTGTAGTCATCGTTGCTGTATAATACAGACACTTATTTTCAATTTTTGTTTTCGAGACAATAATTCCGTTATTATCATTTACCCATTTTTTTCCTTCGTCCAATTCGGATTTTGAAGAATCGTAAGTCAGTCGGTAAGTACAGTCGTCAATCCACTCAATTATTTCATATTCAGGATTTCCGTTTCCAATTCCGTTTTTCCATTCTATTTGAGTTCCTTTTTCTCGTATTACAATATATTTTTTTATCGTTTTGTCTCTTTCGGGCGAAAATTCCGAAATGCTGTCATTTTTAACGATTGTATATTTTGCCATTTCAGGTGATTCGGGAATATAAAATTGTCCGAGTTTAAAGTCTTCACAAGTCAATTCCTGCGCATTGATTTTAAGTCCGATTAGCAGAAATATTCCAATTAAGAATATAGTTTTTTTCATTTAGCGTTTTGTTTGTCAATATTATGCGCAACATATATATAAACACAATAGCACTTATCTTTCTCCCTTAAAAAAAACTCCTTGCTAAAAAGTTATAAGAAAATACATACTATTGGTTATCAATTATAATTATATTCTTTTATACTATTTCAACACCCAACAGTTTACTTAGAGAATAAGTAATTCTACTTTTTCCTTTCTATTACATAATTCACCATTAACTCTAATGAATCTTTGTAAACGGAGTCTGGAAAGTTGGACAGTAGTAAAAGTGCTTCTTTTTGGAAAGAAATCATTTTCTCTTCAGCATATTGCAAACCTCCTTTTTCTTTCACAAAAGCAATAACTTCTTGAACACGCTTTTTGTCTTTATTATATTTCTTTACAGAATTAATAAGCCATTTTTTCTCCTCTTTACTAGCATTATTCAAGCTATAAATTAGAGGCAAGGTCATTTTTTGCTCTTTTATATCTATACCAGTAGGTTTTCCAATAGGGCCATCTGTATAATCAAACAAATCGTCTTTTATCTGAAAAGCCATTCCTATAAGCTCTCCAAATTTTCGCATCTGCTCAACTTCTTCGGATTGAGGTTTTACAGAACAAGCCCCCAAACTACAACAGGCTGCTATTAATGTGGCTGTTTTTTGTCGGATAATCTCGTAATAAACCTCTTCTGTAATATCTAAACGTCGTGCTTTTTCTATTTGAAGTAACTCCCCTTCGCTCATTTCTCGAACTGCTACTGAAATGATTTTAAGCAAATCAAAATCTTCATTATCTATAGAAAGTAATAAACCTTTTGAAAGCAGGTAATCTCCCACCAAAACGGCAATTTTATTTTTCCAAAGGGCATTGATAGAAAAGAAACCTCGTCTCCGATTGCTATCGTCCACCACATCATCATGCACTAAGGTGGCGGTATGAATAAGTTCAATAACACTTGCTCCACGGTAAGTGCGCTCGTTTACTTTTCCTCCAGAAACCATTTTGGCAACCAAAAAAACAAACATTGGTCGCATTTGCTTTCCCTTTCGATTTACTATATAATAAGTAATCCGATTAAGTAAAGCTACTTTGGAAGACATCGATTCATGGAACTTTTTTTCAAAAAGTTCCATCTCGGCACGTATAGGTTCTTTAATTTGTTCTACTACCTTCATAAAGAGCATAAAGATAATGAAGTTATAAAAACCTCCTCTTTATTTTTGAAGAAAACCTCTATCTCTAAATATAGAAATTAATTCTTGGGAGTCTGTTTTATATTTTGGAAGGAGAATTTCTCTTTTTCGTCCAGATTTTAAATAAATAATAAAAGATTTTCGTTTTAATAGCTTCTTAAGCTTTACCTTTTTTATTTCTTCAAAAGCTATAATCTCTTTATTGGAGAATTGAAAAATCCAAATCAATGCAAAAGCACAAATAAGCCCAATTACAATAAGTAAAAAACTATAATGTGTTTCTCCTTTAAAATAATGGTATAAATTAAGAGTTCCGTTTATTAATCCCAAAGACAATACTATTTTCAGAAATATATATTGGCGTTTTTGTCCGTCATTTATATGAAGTGCATTGTCAATAATTTTTAATTCTCCTATTTGTAATTGCATGACTATAGAGTTAGTTTCTACAATTTAAGAATTTTTAAAGACTATATCAATTACGATTTATTGGCTAGTTGCCCGCATGCCGCATCAATATCCTTGCCTCGAGAGCGTCTAACGGTGACTGTAATTCCGTTCCGTTCTAATATTTGCTGATACATTTCTATTGCACTAGTATCGGCCTGATTAAAAACTTCATCTCCAATTGGATTGTACTCTATAATATTTACTTTAGAAGGCGCAAACTTGCAAAATTTAACTAAGGCATCTGCATCCTTACGGGTGTCGTTTATTCCTCTCCAAACTACATATTCATAGGTAATTCTACTTTTAGTTTTATCGTACCAATATTGTAATGCCTCTCTTAAATCGGCTAACGGAAAAGTTGCATTAAACGGCATTATTGAAGTTCTAACCTCATCTATTGCAGAATGTAATGACACTGCCAATTTAAACTTCACTTCGGTATCTGCCATTTTTTTAATCATTTTTGGCACTCCAGAAGTAGATACTGTAATTCTCCGTGGAGACATTCCTAAACCCTCTGGGGAAGTTATTTTTTCAATAGCAGCTAATACATTATTGTAATTCATGAGCGGTTCTCCCATTCCCATAAAAACAATATTAGAAAGTGGTTTATCAAAATACAACCTACTTTCATTATCAATTGCTACTACTTGATCATAAATTTCATCAGGATTTAGATTTCGCATCCGTTTTAACTTAGCAGTAGCACAAAATTTACAGTCTAAACTACATCCAACCTGACTAGAAACGCAAGCTGTAGTTCTAGAAGCTGTAGGAATTAAAACCGATTCTACAATTAAATCATCATGAAGACGCACTGCATTTTTTATAGTACCATCATTACTGCGCTGCATTTGATCCACTTTGATATGGTTAATAACAAAGTTATCTTCTAACATCTTTCTAGTTTCCATAGAAATATTTGTCATGGCCTCAAAAGAGTATGCTGCTTTTCCCCATAACCACTCATAAACCTGATTACCACGAAAAGCTTTATCTCCTTGAGAAACGAAAAAATCTCTAAGTTGTTCTTTTGTTAGTGCGCGTATGTCTTTTTTTGCTGCTTGCATAGGTGCAAAGATACGTTTTGATTATAATTTATTACTAATAAACCCTCATAGAAGGTTTTACAACAATCAAAGTAGCTACTTCTAGAAAAGAAGCTGAATAGCGTTAATAAAGTGTCCCAATCAACTACCTCGAGGCAAGCCTATGAGGTATTCAAAAGGAAAAATAATATAATCCATTTCGACGTAGAACACTTCGATATACTCAGAACAGGCTCTGGGAAATAAAACCCTCAATGAGGAATTAAAAACGCAAAAAAGTCCTGCTCAATAAAAAACAGGACTTTTTTAGATACTAATCTTTAATTATAAAATAAGCATAGCATCTCCGTAAGAATAGAATTTATATCCTTCTTTGATGGCTTCTTTATATGCTTTCATTACAAAATCATGACCTGCAAAAGCAGAAATCATCATTAATAAAGTAGACTTTGGTGTATGGAAGTTTGTTACCATACAGTTTGCAATACTAAAATCGTATGGAGGGAAGATAAATTTATTAGTCCATCCTTCATATGGATTTAATTTAAGGTCTGAAGAAACCGAACTTTCCAATCCACGCATTGCAGTGGTACCAATAGCACACACTTTACGTTTGTTCTTTTTAGCACTATTTACAATTTCTACTGCTTTATCATTAATAAATAGTTCTTCGCTATCCATTTTATGCTTAGAAAGATCTTCAACCTCCACTGGGTTAAAAGTTCCTAAACCAACATGCAAAGTAAGTTCAGCAAAATCAATTCCTTTAATTTCTAAACGCTTTAATAAATGTTTAGAAAAGTGAAGTCCCGCAGTTGGCGCTGCAACAGCCCCTTCTGTTTTTGCATAAATAGTTTGGTAACGCTCCTCGTCTGTTTCTTCAACTTCTCTTTTGATGTACTTTGGAAGTGGAGTTTCTCCTAAATCGTTTAATTTTTTTCTGAACTCTTCATAAGATCCATCATATAAAAAACGAAGCGTTCTTCCTCTAGATGTTGTATTATCTATAACCTCAGCAACTAAACTCTCATCATCTCCAAAATAAAGTTTGTTCCCAATTCTAATTTTTCTAGCAGGATCCACTAAAACATCCCAAAGACGTTGCTCTTCATTCAATTCTCTTAAGAGAAAAACCTCAATACGAGCTCCTGTTTTTTCTTTGTTCCCAAATAATCTAGCAGGGAAAACTTTGGTATTATTAAGTACCATTACATCTCCTTCATCAAAATAATCGATCAAATCCTTAAACATTTTGTGTTCAATTTTTTGCTCTTTTCTATGAAGCACCATTAAACGAGATTCATCTCTGTGCTCCGAAGGATATTCTGCTAATAATTCTTTAGGAAGTTCAAAATTAAAATGTGATAATTTCATCTGTAAATATTTATCTTTTTTTCAGAAGTCTAAAGAGCACAAATAAAAAACCGACATCCTACACCTACATTGATTATAGAAAAATCGGCAATTAATTTAAACGTATTCTTTTAGATTCAAATCTGTTATGAATTATAAGGAATTCTTATTTTTTAAATACTAAATTCCAACCATCGCATTTTTGCGAGCTGCAAATATACAATATGGAGATAGGGGTTGTCAAGTAAATCGACAATTATTTCTTGTTTTCAAGGAATTAGCTCTTCAAAAACTAAAAAAAGACTCTTTTTTTTTATTATTGTCCGATAAAAGTTAACAAAATTTATTGGACTCCACTTATATCACGGTTAAAATGAGGTTTTCAAAATAGCTCTCTTATATTAATAAAAATGAATATAAAGAGGATTTTAGCAATATTATTTCTTTTAGACTACTTATTTTACGATAGTTAATATCTGTTCTTTGTTCTTATAGTGAAGCGGAATTACATTTTTACTCGGACACTAATAGTTTTTTATAGATTTTTAACCTTGAACCTTAATTTTAAGAGATTCCATGTCTTTCCAAAAATCTGGATATGATTTAGAAACCACTTCGGCATCGTTAATTACAATTGGAACTCTTAATGCTAATGGCGCAAATGCCATTGCCATTCTATGATCATTGTAAGTATCTATTGCTATTTTTTCTTTTATAATTTCTGATGGTTCCAAAAACAGTTCTTTATCGGTTACAAAAATGTTTGCTCCTAGCTTGGTTAGTTCTGTTTTTAAGGCTTCCAATCTATCTGTTTCTTTAATTTTTAAGGTATGAAGTCCAGAAAGCTCACATTTTAATCCTAATCCAAAACAACTTACCGCTATTGTCTGTGCAATATCTGGAGCATTTGCCAAATCTATATTTATAACTGTTTCCTGCGGAATTTCTTTTACTTTTTTAAGTTTAACAACATTTTTATTAAAAGAAGTTTCTACACCAAATTGCTTATAAATTTCTTGTAAGACACTATCTCCTTGCAAACTTGTAGCCTTATAACTCGCAATAGAAATTTCCGAACCTACTTCTACCAATGAAGCAATACTATAAAAGTAAGAAGCCGAACTCCAATCGGATTCTACCACCAATGTTTTTTCTGATATTTTAGCAAGTGGATTAACAGAGATAACATTGCCATTAAAACTGGTTGAAACCCCAATTTCTTCAAGCAAAGCCAAGGTCATTTTAATGTATGGAACAGAAGTAATTTTACCCTCTAAAGTAAGCTCCAATCCGTTTTCTAAAGTTGGTGCTACTAATAACAAAGCAGAAATATACTGACTACTTACATTGGCAGCCAATGAAACCTGGTGCTTTGTAATTTTTTTTCCTTTAATTTTTAATGGCGGATACCCCTCATTTTTTTCATAAGTAATATCGGCTCCTAATTGACCAAGTGCGTCTACCAAAATCTTTATAGGGCGTTCGGTCATTCGTTGAGACCCTGTTAAAACTACATCTCTTCCTTCTTGGGTTGCAAAAAAAGCAGTTAAAAAACGCATAGCAGTACCCGCATGATGAATATCTACCGTTCCGTTATGTACCTGAAGTCCTTTTTGCATTACTTGAGAATCATCAGAATTTGATAAATTCTCAATACTAATAGTTGGATATAAGGCCTGTAAAAGCAATGCTCTATTACTTTCACTTTTAGAACCTGTTATGGTTATATGTTGATGTATGTTATGCTGATTGGAAGATAAAAGTAAGTTCACTATTATAAAATTTCTGATGGTTTTTATTGATGAAATAAATTATTTCAATTTTTGGTTATTATGGTGTCTATCGTGGTCACGCTCTGTTTTAATGCCCATTTTTTTATCAAAAGAAGCTTGTAAGTCGATTCCTGTTTGGTTTGCTAAGCACAAAACTACAAAAACAACATCGGCAAGTTCTTCACCTAAATCTTTATTTTTATCGCTTTCTTTCTCGCTTTGTTCTCCATATCTACGTGCAATAATACGAGCTACTTCTCCTACTTCCTCTGTAAGTTGCGCCATATTGGTAAGTTCATTAAAATAGCGAACTCCATGCTCTTTTATCCATTTATCAACTTCGAGTTGTGCGTTTTTTATGTCCATTATTAACTTTGACTTAATACTACTTTTTCTGATTCTTTTTCAATTATTTTGCTAAAATACTGCTTTATTGAATCATAATAAAGCGATGGAACAATTGCTGATGAAATTTCTAATTCAACACTAAGTTGCAAATTGCCTGTACTTGTTCCAGCCATATAAGAAAAACTACCTATTCCGTCTGGTAAAACTAACTTTGTTGACTCTGGCAACGATTCAACCTTATAACCTTCTGGTATAGCAATATTAATAGCATATTTTTCTTTATGAGGATAAGAAAAATCAATTGGAAACTCTCTTTTTTCTAATTTAAATGGGTTTTCTAATTGTGTAAAGAAAAACAATGGCGAAACATATATCTTATCTGCAATTTGATCATAGGCATTTTCTTTATAAAAACTATATTGTTCAATAAGTGGTTTATTAACATCATATTGGTTTTTAACTTCGTATTCATCTATCTCAACCCCCAAATACGTATCTTCAATACTTTTTATTAAATCATCCTTGCTCTTTTGATCATTTTTCACTCTATAATTATAGGCATTATAATCTAAATATTGTCCTCTTACTTTACCTTTTACCGAACCATCATCATTTAATTCCACATTCATAAAAACCATTTCATTAGAAATTGTATGAGGAGCCAAATCTACTTTCAAAGATTCTCCCCCTTTTTTTATCAACCTTCCATTCCAATTTAAAGCTCTAGTTGGCAATAAATTAGGTTTTGAGTATTTACTTGTAGCGTCCAACAAGATTACATCCTCTCCAACAACGGCTGCAGTAATTACATAGTTAAAGCCTTCACGTGTTGGAAAAAGTGGGATTCCATTTGAACGTGTACTAACTAAAACTGGATATGCTTCTATCCCAGAATATTGAAGCATTGCTGTAAACATTAAATTAATCTCAGCTACATTACCTGTATTATCTTTATAAGCATTTCTCACCCCATCATTACATGTATAACCGTAAACACCATTCCATGACATTTTATTCTTTACAAACTCAAAGACTAATGCCATTTTATCTTTTACATTAGATGTTTGATTAATGAGTTGATCTATTTCATCCTCAAAATAACCTGTCTTTTTTAATTCTGTACCAAAATCTGGATCCTCATATATTTTCTTTGTAACATCCTCCCATGTGGTGCTATAACTTTCTATTGAAGAATTAGGATATTTAATATAAGACAATTCATAATCTAAACTTGCTCTATAATTATCTATATTATTTACAAATGGCTCATCTTTCATGCTAGGAATATCTGTAAGACTTATAGAACTTATATTAACTAAGTAATCTATTTTGCCACTTTGATAGCTAGTTCTTACTTGATCGTAAGCAGAAGTACCTCCCGATCTTTGTTTATTCATATAATTTACAGATTCACTACCAGAACTAGTTTTCAATCCTATATCTAAATACCCCTTTACTACAGGCTTAAAATAGTAATACTCTGGAAATTCATAAGTAGCTTCTATAAAATCCACAGGAACTTCTTTTTGTATATTTACCGTTTGAATATTAGAAACGTAAGGCGATGTAATAGTATACTTATACTCTATGATACTCCCTTCTTTTATATCTGGAAAAGTAAAAGTTTGACTCTTCCAATATCTGGATTCATCATTCTTAAAAATGGCATCTCTTGATAGTTTAGATTCCTTGATTTTTCCATCTTCTAAATTATAGGTATACCCTCTTAAACTTGATAAATTTTCTTCATCTGTTCCGCCTGTATACAAATAAACTTTGGCTACTCCATAACCAAATCCTTTCTCATCAAATATTTTTACCCTTTTTTGAATATAAGTAACCAATACAAATCCGAGTCCATCTTTATATTCAATAGTAGAATTTTGTTTTTCATAAAGAACAGATGCTACAGCAGAAGAATCTAGTTTATGATTTTTTAAGGCCAACTCTTCTTCGGATATCTTTCCAAATTCATAATCTTGAGCAAATATTCCGTTTAAAGTTAAGAGTAGTAGTAATAGTAGGTAATAAGTTTTGGTCATGTTTAACTGTTGTTGATTAATACTATTTTAGCGTTTTCAAGTTTTGATATATTTTTCCTAAAATCTCTATATTGATTGTACTTTTCTTTAGGATAAATACCATTTTTCAAAAAAAACTTCTTTTTATATAAAAGATTATTGTCTTCTGTTTTTTCTAATTCAAATGAATAACTTCCAAATTCATTCTCAAATGATTCGTTACTCGGCATTGCCTCAATTTGATACCCTTCTGGAATTTTTATTTTATATGTATCGGAATGTTGAAATCCTCGTTCTATTTCAAATGGTGATTTTCGATCTCTATATCGAGATGGGATGTACATGTTTCTGTCAAAAGAATTCAAATTAAAAATTATACGACTTCCCGATATTGATCCATATTTTTTAGCAGAAACATCTACTTTCTCAGTAAAAACTACATTGTCTTTATCGTTTTCAAAACTGATGTTTTCTAAATTCAAATTATTTACATAACCCCAATACTCTTTATAATAATTTAATAAATCTTCATGATTATTTCCTTCCAATATAAAATGATTATCATAAACAATCCCTTTGGACACTATCTCTACTTGTCCTTTAATCCCGCCATCTCCCATTAATTCATACGCACCAATAGTTTCCTTAGAGTTATGTTCATTTAAATAAGACACTGTTTTTACTATTTCCCCTCCTTCTGGCTTCATTATTAACACATTCCTATTATCGGTAAAATCTCCCACAAAGTTAAATGGATGAATTCTTGAGGTACAATCTATCCATAAGTATCCATTATCAGAAGGAATAGCTAAAATTGCATGATTCCCTTGTGCTAAAGAAGCAAATTCTTTATCAAAATCTACTAAATTACTTCCAGCTTCCACATGGGTATAATAAGCCTCTACACCTACTTTTTCCAATAACGCTTTTGTATAATTTGAAAGCCCTTTACAGTCGCCATACTTTACCATATCAACCTCTTCTGCCGCTATTGGCTGAATTCCCCCTATTCCTACTTGAACACTTATATAACGTGTTTGCTCTTGCACATATTCATATACCTTTTGAGCCTTTATGAGAGGATCTTCAATTCCTGCAACTAATTGTTTTACATTCTGAACAGAAGCTTCTGATAGGTTAGTTCTATCCGCCAAAATCTTGTCGTACATCCATTGCCCCAACTCATTCCAGTTTGAAGCATTTCCCTCTATTCCATTTACACTAAAATGATTCGATGCAACTTGAATTTTAGGAATTCTATTTAATAAACTTGGCGCTAATTCTTCCCTTTCAATGGCAGGCAAGGAATTGGCTTTATATGTAATTATATTATCATCTGATATCTTTTTAATATCATACCCATCAAAATTATCTTCTTTAAACCTCAATTCTGTATCTTTTTGATAAGCAATATGGTATACACTTTTTTCTACGCTTAAATTATACCCAGTGATAAAATACCAAGAAGGAATATAAGCTGTATTGGAAGTTTCAATTTCAGATACAAATTTTAAAGTATATGGATATGTTGTAGGCGTATAATCGACATAAAGCATTCTATGGTCAGAATAAAGTGTTCCATTCGGAACCGCACTTTTGTCTATAAAATCTCTTTTTTTATATTTCTTTATCTCTTGCCCTAGTTGATTATAAATACTTATTTCTAATGAATTAATTCTTCTACCCTCATTATAATATTCATACGTATCAATATGGCTATTCCCTGCCTTATTGAGTACTGTTATGGTATATTCCTTATATATTTTCATCTCATCAAAAGATGACATGTTTACAGAGATGCTATCATACCGTACTACAGCATCAGCATTTTTTAGAGATTCATTTTGAAGTAATACAGATTGTAATTCAATAGATTCTTGTGAATAAGAAGCACTTAGCGATACAAATAGACATATAAAGCCTAATAGGTTTTTTAACCTCATTTGGTTGTTTAGGATTAGTTGGGGAATAAAAATATAAAACTTCTTTAAATAAGCAACATTTTCATTGATTAAATCCTATTTTTAGAATCAATTATAATCGTTACAGGGCCATCATTTAGTAAAGAAACTTTCATATCTGCACCAAATTCTCCTGTTCCAACTTTTTTTCCTAATTCATTTTCAAGCTGATTAACAAAGGCTTCGTACAAAGGAATTGACACCTCTGGTTTTGCTGCTTTTAAATAGGAAGGTCTGTTTCCTTTTTTTGTAGAAGCATGCAAGGTAAACTGACTCACAACTATTGCATCTCCATCAACATCTTTTATTGACAAATTCATTACGCCTTCTGCATCGTTAAAAATACGGAGTCCTACTATTTTCCGACAAAGCCATGCTATATCTTCTTGTGTATCGGCATCCTCTATTCCTAAAAGAACAAGCAACCCTTTTTTAATTTCAGATTTTACTTTGCCTTCTATGGTAACACTAGCTTCTGTAACTCTTTGTATAACTATACGCATGTTTTGGTTAATAGTTGATAGTTGTTAGTTATTGGTTATTGGTTATTGGTTATTGGTTAATAGTTAATAGATGATTGGTTGTTAGTATTGATTTGAAACTTATTTGGCTTTACCATGCAACAAAAACTAATTATTTAGCATTTTTCAGCTTCCAAAATCAATCGCCGTAAATATCGGTTCTATAATTTTCTTCTTCTCCTTCTATTATTTGTAAATAACTTTTATAACGACTCCAAGCTATTTTATCTTCTTCTAAAGCATCTTTAATAGCGCACTTTGGCTCGTCTATATGCAAACAATTATTAAACTTACATTCACTTTTCAGCTTAAAAAATTCTGGAAAATAATTTCCTACTTCATATTTTTCCATATTCACAATTCCAAAACCTTTTATTCCTGGCGTATCAATAATACGTGCATCAAAACTAAGATCAAACATTTCGGCAAAGGTTGTAGTATGCTGCCCTTGCTTATGTTGCTCTGAAATTTCAGAAGTTTTTAAGTCCAACGCTGGTTCTATTGTATTTATTAATGTAGATTTCCCTACCCCTGAGTGCCCAGAAAAAATACTTGTTTTACCAGTCATTAAAGACTTAACTTCTTCTATATTTAATCCAGTTTTGGCAGAAACTTCAATACACTTGTACCCTATTTGCTCATATACACTTATTAAGTAACGAACGTCTATTAATTCCGCTTCGGTATAGGTGTCTATTTTATTAAAAAGCAATATAGGAGTTACATGGTATGCTTCTGAAGTAACCAAAAAACGATCTATAAAATCGGTAAATGTAGTGGGATTGTTAAGTGTTATTAGCAGAAAAGCATTATCAATATTAGCGCCAATAATATGGGTTCTTTTGGAAAGATTAACCGATTTACGAATGATATAATTTTTTCGTTCGTGGATATCTTTAATTACCCCTAAAGTTTCATCGCCAATAGTTTCTAGGTCTAGCGTAACAATATCTCCAACAGCAATGGGATTAGTACTCTTTATACCTTGAATTCTAAACTTCCCCTTTATTCTACAATTGTAAAACTTGCCATTTTCCGTTTTAATACTATACCAACTTCCTGTTGATTTATAAACAATTCCCGTCATATTAAAAAGTAAGAAGTCAAAAGTACAAATTTAGAAGTTAGCGATCTTCTTCGTCTGTACTTTTGACTTCCATTTATACAATTTAATTATCCTTTTACTACCTTTTCTTGGTGGTTAATAGATTCTTGGTGAATTGCTTTAAAAATACGTAAAATAAATTCTTCACTTAATCCTTTTTCTTCTCCATCCATTATCATTTTTCCAAGAATTTCATTCCATCTTTTAGACTGAAGAACGGCTACGTTACGCGATTTTTTAAGTTTTCCAATTTCATCGGAAACCTTCATTCTTTTTCCTAGCATTTCTACTAATGAATTATCGATAACATCAATCTGAGCACGACAATTAGTTAATTTATTATTATAATCTGCTTCTTCGTCTGTCTCTTTTCTAATTTTTAAATCACGCATAATCTGTTTTAAAGACTCTGGAGTAACTTGTTGTGCAGCATCACTCCATGCTTTATCAGGATTATTATGAGTTTCAATCATTAATCCATCATAATTTAAATCTAAAGCAGTTTGAGAAACATCAAAAATCATTTCTCTATTTCCTGTAATATGAGATGGATCTAAAATTAAAGGCAAATCTGGAAATTTATTCTGAAGTTCAATAGCCAATTGCCACTCTGGATTATTACGGTATTTAGATTTCTCATAAGTTGAAAATCCTCTGTGAATAACTCCTAAGTTTTTAATGTTTTTGCTGTACAAACGTTCCACCCCTCCTAACCATAAAGAAAGGTCTGGATTAACTGGGTTTTTTACCAATACAATCTTATCGGTTCCTTCAAGTGCGTCTGCAATTTCTTGAATAATAAACGGACTTACGGTAGAGCGTGCTCCAATCCATAACAAATCTACATCGTTCTCCAATGCTAATTCTACGTGTGCTCTATTAGCAACCTCGGTAGCTGTTTTTAAACCCGTTTCTTCTTTAACTTTCTTTAACCACTCTAAACCAATAGCACCAACACCTTCAAAATTTCCTGGGCGAGTTCTAGGCTTCCAAATTCCAGCACGGTAGTAGTTTACATCGCTGTCTTTAAGCTCGTGAGCAATTTTTAATACTTGTTCTTCTGTTTCTGCGCTACATGGGCCTGCTATTACTAGCGGATGATCTAAGTTCATCTTGTCTAACCATGTTCTTAATCCTGCTGAATTTTCCATTTTAATTTTACTTATGAAGTTTTGATTGAAATTCCTTTTAATATTTCTTTTATTCTATTTGTTTCTGCCATTTCTTTATAAATAGCTTCAAAATCATCTTCTTCCATCAATTGCTTAAATCTCAGAAGATTGGTAATATATTCGTCTAATGTTTCTATTACATTTTCTTTATTATGCTCAAAAATAGGGCTCCACATTGCGGGCGAACTCTTGGCTAAACGTACTGTACTCTCAAATCCACTGCCTGCCATATCGAAAATATCTCGTTCATTTTTTTCTTTTTCAATTACCGTTTTCCCTAACATAAATGAACTTATGTGCGATAAATGCGATACATATGCAATGTGCCTATCATGTGCTTTTGGTTCCATATACCTAATTCGCATTCCTAAATCGTTAAAAATTGTAAATGCACGCTCTTGCAACTTAAAAGCCGTTTTTTCAACCTCACAAATAATATTTGTTTTGTCTTTATACAATCCTTTAATTGCTGCTTTAGGTCCAGAAAATTCTGTCCCAGCAATTGGATGTGTTGCTAAAAAATTTCTTCGCTTTGGATGATTTTCTATAACACTACAAATATTAACTTTTGTGGAACCAACATCAAAAACCAAAGTATCGTCTTTTACGATGTCCAACACCTTAGGAGTTACATCTATAGACACATTTACAGGAATAGAAATTATAACTACATCGGCATTCTTTACATCTTCAAAAACTCCCTTCTCATCTATAAAACCAAGCGCTAAGGCTTCTTCCATATGGTTTTGGTCTGCATCAAACCCAATAATTTTAATATCGTTATTGGCAGCTTTCATGTCGATTGCCATCGACCCTCCTATGAGCCCTAACCCTATTATAAATACATTCATTTTGAATTTTTATTTACAAGTTCTGACACACAATTTAGAATTAACAAATCCATCATTTTTTCTCTTTTTCCATTCTCTTTACTCTCTTCTATCTTCTCTATTTTCATTACTCTTCAATCTACTCCCTCCGCACACTCTTCTCTCTTCTCTATCCTCTCTTCTCTATTTTCTATTTTCTATTCCCTCTACTCTATCTTTTTGACCTTCTTTCCCCCTCCTCTAAAATCTATCTATTGCTTCCTTTATTTTGTCTTCTTTTACACAAAGTGAAAACCGGATATATCCTTCTCCATTACTCCCAAAAATGGTTCCTGGAGTTATAAATATGCTTTTATCATACAATATATCATCAATAAATTTTTCTGCGGAAGTTACTCCTTCAGGCAATTTAGACCATACAAACATCCCCGAAGCATTTTTATCATACGTGCAATTTAAAGTCTCAGCTAATTGAAAAATTAAATCTCTACGTCTTTTGTAAACCTTATTTAATTCGGCATACCAGTCCATTGAAGACTCTAAAGCCTTAACAGCTCCTTTTTGCAAGCCATAAAACATCCCGCTATCCATATTACTTTTCACTTTTAAAACAGCATCCAAATGTTGAGCACTTCCTAAAACAAAACCTACTCTCCAGCCTGCCATATTAAAAGTTTTACTCAACGAATTAAGTTCTAAAGCTACCTCCTTTGCTCCTTCAATTTCTAGAATACTCAATCTGTTGTCATTCAATACAAAGCTATATGGATTGTCGTTTACCAATAATATATTATTACGCTTTGCAAAAGCCACCAAATCTTTAAAAATCTGTTTTGAAGCGTTTGCTCCTGTTGGCATATGCGGGTAACTAAGCCACATCATTTTTACTTTAGAAAGATCGGTAGCTTCCAATTCCTCTATATTTGGCAACCAATTCCCCTTTTCAGTCAAATTGTAATACTTAGGATTAGCTCCTACCAATTTTGTAACCGAAGTATATGTTGGGTATCCAGGATTTGGAATTAAAACCTCATCGCCTTCATTTAAAAAAGCCATACTAATGTGCATAATCCCTTCTTTAGAGCCCATTAAAGGTAAAATCTCTTTTTCACTATCTATAGCAACATTAAAATGCTCTTGATAAAAATTAGCTGCAGCCGTTCTTAACTCTGGCAACCCCTGATAACTTTGATATTGATGCGCTTTATCTTCACGAAGTGAAGAAACTAACGCCTGCAATACCTCCTCAGAAGGCGCCATATCTGGACTCCCTATTCCCATATTAATAATAGGTTTCCCTTCAGCAATTAAACCCCGTACTTCTCTTAATTTTTTTGAGAAATAATATTCTTCAACACTATGTAAACGCTTGGCTACTTGTATCATTTTTTTGCATTTTTATATTCGCCATGCACCTTAAAATGAGATGCCATAATGGCTAGTAACGATTTTGCTTTTTCAAAATCATCATATTGTTCAAAAGTTAAATCCACAAAGAAGGAATACCTCCATGGAGTTTCTATTTTTGGCAACGACTGAATTTTAGTAAGATTGAGCTTACAATCGCTCATTACATTTAAAACCGTTGCTAAACTCCCTCGCTTTGTTCCCAATTCAAACATTAGAGAAGCCTTATTAATTTCTTCCTTAGGAATAACAGAGTTTTTTGTTTTTACAATAACAAAACGTGTTTCGTTATTTTTTATCGTTTGAATATCCTCAGCTAACATCTCTAATTCAAAAATGGATGCTGCAGCCTTACTTGCAATGGCTCCAATTCCTTTTATTTGTCCATGATGAATCCGCCTAGCAACCTCTGCGGTATCGGCATCTTCAATCAATTTAATATGTGGATATTGCTTAAAAAACACTTTACACTGAAGCAATGCCATTGGGTGTGAATACACCTCTTTTATATCTTCTATAGATTGCCCTTTTAGCGCTAATAAATTATGATGAACATTAATATAGTGTTCTCCAATTATGTGCAAATTATTAGCATCTATCAACGCATAATTTGGTATAATAGAACCTGCTATTGAGTTTTCAATAGCCATAACCGCCACATTTGTATGCTTGTTCAGCAAGCTATCCACCAAAGCATCAAAAGACAAACATTCGTCTACAATTACCTCTTTTCCAAAATATTCCTGTGCCACTTGGTGGTGAAAAGAACCTAATATTCCTTGTATTGCAACTTTATTATTCATTCAAATTTTGCATAAAAAAAAGTCCCGAAAATAATTCCGGGACTCTATATAATTTACTTTAACAATAACCTATAACTGTCCCGTTCCTTTATTAAAGAAATAAAAGAAGAAAAAATAAAAGTTCCAGATATAAGCGTTTGTTAACATGTGTTTTTTTCGTTTACGTTGCTAATGTAATTATTAATTTGAAATATAGAACCTCTCATTTAATTTTTTTTGAAAAAAATATAATTTCTTAACTTTTTTTCAATATTTAATTTCAAAAATCACGTTTTATTGATAATCCTCCATTCAGTTTTTGGCTACAAATCTATTCTGTCCTAAAAAATTGAATGTAAGGGAACAACCATGTAAAGTAAAAAATGTTTAGAACGATAGCTTAAATATAATTCTCCACATTATACTCTTCTTAGGTTTTTGTGTTTAAGGAAAAATAGTGCTTTTATCTTTTAATGTCATTAATGTCCGAGTAAAAATACAAGACCGCTTCGCTATAAGAAAAAAGAACAAAGACTAAATCTTAAATGCCAAAAAATAAGTAGTTTAAAGAAATAACATTTCAAAAATCCTCTTTTTATTTATTTTTATTAATAGCAAGGGGGCTATTTTGAAAACCCTATTTGAACCTTGATATAAGTGGAGTTCAATAAATTCCGTTAACTTTTATCGGACAACAATATTTTAATGTAGTATTTTTGGTATAGAACTCGGGTAAAATAAGTTTAATCAACTACCTCGGGGCAAGCCCACAAGGTATTCAAAGGAAACAAATTTATCTCATTTCGACGCAGAGCCCTTCGGTAAACTCAGGACAGGCTCTGGGGAATTAGACCCTCAATGAGGACTAAAAAATATATAATAACTTTCAGCATTAATAAAGCATATGTTAAAAGAGCATAACCATACTGTTTTCAATTCTATTTTAGATAACGACTTCTATAAATTTACAATGCAATGTGCCGTTGTAAAACTATTTCCAAATACACAGGCCAAGTATAAGTTTATAAATAGAGGTGCACATAAATTCCCTACAGGATTTGATAAAGCGCTTCGAACTGCTGTAGATAATATGGCATTATTGCAACTTACGAAAGACGAGAAAAAGTTTTTACGTGAAAATTGTCAATACTTAAACCCTGCTTATGTAGATTTTTTAGAAGGATACAGATACGACCCATCCGAAGTATCAATTAGACAAACAGGGGAAGACTTAGAAGTGTATGTTTCTGGATATTGGTATCGAACCATTTTGTGGGAAGTACCACTTTTAGCAATGATTAGCGAATTGTTTTATGAACTGACCCATCAAGAAGGTTGGAAAAAAGAAAAGGTAGTTTCTAATACACTTGATAAAATAAAACTCTATAATGAATTAGGAGTAACTTTTGCTGAATTTGGAACTCGCAGAAGGCATTCCTACAGAACACACCGAGAGGTGGTACACACACTTTCTTCCTACAAAGGAAAAAGCTTTATTGGTTCTAGTAATGTGCATATGGCAATGCTATATAATGTAAAACCAATTGGAACACACGCCCATGAGTGGTTTATGTTCCATGCGGCGGAGTATGGTTTTAAAATGGCAAACGCCATGTCTCTAGAACATTGGGTAGATGTTTACCGAGGCGACTTAGGAGTGGCGCTTTCTGATACATACACTACAGAGGTTTTCTTTAAGCAATTCGACACCAAGTTTGCTAAACTGTTTGATGGCGTTAGGCATGATAGCGGCGATCCAATTGAGTTTGCCGAAAAAACTATTGCACATTATAAAAGTCATGGAATAAATCCACTCTACAAATACATTATTTTTTCTGACGGATTAAACCCTAGAAAAGTCGAATCTATTACAAAAGCTTGCAAAGGAAAAATAGGACTTTCCTTCGGAATAGGTACGAATTTAACTAACGATGTAGGTCTAAAACCAATGAATATTGTAATTAAGCTTACAGATGTGTTGACGAGCGACCAAGAGTGGTTGCCAACAGTAAAATTGTCGGACGAGCCTAATAAACATACTGGTGATCCAAAAATGATAGCTCTAGCAAAAGAATTATTACGAATAAAGTAATTTCTTTATTACAAGTAGCGCAGGTATTAAACCTTATGAAAGATTAAAAAAGCTTTCAAAAATTACCCTTTCTACTTTCAAACTTTACTACTACATTTGAAATATGTCTATAGAAGTTTTAAATATCACAAAAAAATATGGAGCTCAAGAAGCTCTAAAAAATGTTTCTTTCAGCATTAAAAAAGGAGAAATAGTTGGTTTTTTAGGCCCAAATGGTGCTGGAAAATCTACTATGATGAAGATTTTAACCACCTACCTTACTCCAACAGAAGGAGATGCTAAAGTAAATAATTACGATATTAAAACACATAAAATAGGAGTTCAAAAAAGTGTTGGCTATCTCCCAGAACATAATCCGCTACATTTAGATATGTATGTAAGAGAATACCTAAGCTACACAGCAAGCCTATATAAGGTTTCTAAAGACACTATTGCAACTGTAATTTCCCAATGCGGTTTATTGCCAGAGGCTAATAAAAAAATTGGCACCTTATCAAAAGGATATAGACAGCGCGTTGGATTGGCCGCATCTCTAATTGGTAATCCTGAGGTTTTAATTTTAGATGAACCTACTACAGGATTAGATCCTAACCAATTGCTAGAAGTTAGGAAATTGATTAAAGATATTGGTGGAGAGAAAACTATTTTACTTTCTACACATATTATGCAGGAAGTGGAAGCAATTTGCGACCGTGTTATAATTATTAATAAAGGAGCGATTGTTGCTGATAAAAAACTCACGGAACTTAGAGAAGCCAAAGAACAAATTATTGAAGTTGAATTTGATTACCGTGTAGAAGAAGCTTTTCTTCTTAAATTACCAAATGTAAAACACGTTAAAAACAAGATAGGTTTTGTTTACGAAATTACTTTTGAAACCAATAAAGATATGCGCGCATCTGTTTTTGATTTTGCACACGATAACGGTTTAAAAACCCTACAACTAAATCAAAAAAATAAAAATCTAGAGAGTTTATTTGTAGAGTTAACTAATCAATAATTATTTAGAAATTCGAACAAATTTTTCAATATTTAGATGGTTTACATTTAACTTTTCTATCTTTTCAATAGCAGTTGTATAAAGTGTATCTCCCTCTATTCGGTATTCTAAATCAAAGCTGTGTCCTTCCCAATCTCTATTATTAAAATATTCAAGGTTTTCAGTATAAATATTCCCGTTTACTGTATAAGAACCTCCTCCGGCTGCGTATATAGCAGTGCTGTCCTTACCATGGTTTAAGTCGTGACGCAAAAAAGCAAAATGAGTTTCGTTTATAATTTTAATCATTTCTTGTCCAGTGGTAAAATCGGTTACCGAGGTATCCTTTTCCTGAATTACTGTAGCAGAAACCAATTTCCAAGTTCCCATTAAATCTAGCTTATCTTCTTTTTTTATACCTTTTTTAGAGTTACAGGAATATAGTAAAGCTGTTACTATAATAAATAGCAATGATGTTATTCTCATGTTTTTGGTTGGTTTAATTAATTTGATTGTTTTTATCTAAAAATAACTACCTAGGAAGCAAGCCCACCAGGTGGTCAAAGGAAACAAATTTTAACTCATTTCGACACAAATCCCTTCTATAAATTCAGGGGCAGGCGTTGGGGAATTAGCCCCCTATAAGGGATTAATTCTTTGTATCTCTAGGTTTAATAATCATTCTAAACGATTGATCTTTTTTGAAATAATATCCTGTCCAATCGTACAATGCACGAAGTCTATTTTTATAATTAACAAGCGACATGATATGTACAAAAATCCATATAAACCATGCAGGAAATCCTTTCAAAAAGAAGCTTTCATTAGGACCGTCTGTAACCGCTTTATTACGCCCAATAATTGCCATTGAACCTTTATCGGCATATTCAAAAGCCTTCCAATCTCCTTTATTTTTCAATAAGTTTTCTCCTAAATTTTCCGCTTGTTGTATTGCAACTTGAGCTACTTGAGGATGCCCGTCGGGATATTTTTTATCTCCAGCCAAAATAGCTGTATCTCCAACAGCATAAATATTGGTATAACCATCTACAAGGTTAAATTCATTTGTTTTTAATCGGCGACCTCTTCCATAGTCTTCTTTCTTAAAACCGTCAAATACTTTTGCCGATACTCCTGCGGCCCAAATTAAATTTTTAGAATCAATAGTAGTATCATCAGATAAGTAAACAACATCCTCTTTAAAATCAGTAACAAGTGTTTTAAGCTTTACTTTTACTCCCAAACCTTCCAATTTCTCTTGAGAATACTTTTGGGATTTCTCAGACATCGGAGCCAATACTGCATCCAGTCCATCTAATAAATAAACTTCTCCTAAATCTTCTTTAACCAGTTCTGGATAATCTTTTGTTATAATATGTTTACGCATCTCTGCCAAAATTCCAGAGAGTTCAACGCCTGTAGGACCAGCTCCAGCTATTACAAAAGATAATAATTTTTTTCTGTGCAATGGATCTTGTACACGCGTGGCTCTTTCTAAACGTGTAAAAAGTAAATTCCGTAAAGCCAGTGCATCCCCAATTGTTTTCATTGGTAATGAGTGCTTTTTAACATTCTCATTCCCAAAAAAATTGGTTTCTGTTCCCGTTGCCATTATCAGTATATCATAAGACAACTCCCCATTGCTAAGCACTATTTTATTTTCTTCAGAAACTACTTTTTGCAAAGCTCCCAATCGGAATCTAACATTTTCTTTCCCTCTCAATATTTTCCGAAATGGGTAACTAATTGCAGATGGCTCCATAAAACCAGAAGCTACTTGATAAAGCAAAGGTGGAAAAAAATTATAATTATTTAAGTCGACTAAAACTACCTCATAAACATCAGATTTTTTCAGCTTATTAATGAGTTCAATCCCTGCAAAACCACCTCCTACAATTACGATTCTCTTTTTTTTATCTACTTCCATCTCTTGCTACAACTTTTTTATTTCAAAGTTAGGTTAAACTATTAAATTTAAGTTAGTGTACTAGAATAAGTTTATAGTGCTTTTATAAAAAAATCCGAAGAACTAAGCACTAGCTCTCCGGATTTACTTATTAATCTATATAATTTAGTCTTTACTCTTATAACGGCACGGTCTTGTATTTTTACTCAGATATTAATGTTTTTTAATTACTTTTTCTTACTAAAAAGTATAAAGACCCCAAATAACACTACCATCCCAATTAAAATATAACTCCATATATTAAAAGGCTCTCCCTCTAATTCGTTCGCATCTTTCTGAGGTAAATACTCATAGTTTTTTTCATTCTCTTTTATTGCATTTACCGTTACCACCTTAACTCTTTTATCTAAGGCATCTATATATGCTTTATCTATTGGTATGGTATAAGGGAAGTTGGGTTGGTAACGCTCTAATTTAATAGCTACTTTATCATCTATTGGAGTTTCAGAGCCTACCATAAGTCCTAAAGTAACATTCATTGCGTCTTCATGTAATGGCCTTCCATTAAATTTTTCCATTCCGTAATGCGCCTTGGTTCCAATTTTATAGGGTACAATATCTGGATAAATTCGTTCCATTAATTGTTTTAAATATGCATCTGTATCTTTTTGAATTCCTGCTGCATTAACATAATTACTTAGATTTTCTATTACATTTTGCTTTATTTCTTCATCTACCACTGCTCCTTGAGAACCATATTTAGACCTTAATTTATCGTCATATCCCATATAAAAATGAGGAAATAATACATTAGCAATATGGTTTACTTGATGCCAGTGACCTGGTTCTTCCTCAAGCGAAGTTGATGCGTAATAAAAAATATCTTCTGGCAAAAACTCATTTGGAATTTCAAACACTATGACAGCAGCATTTCCTTTCCCGAAAAAATTCCCTTTTTCTCCAACATCAAAAGTAGACAAATCATACTCTTTTTTTTCAAGCACTTTATGCTTAAACGCTTCTGCTCCCACTGCATTCCCCTGAAAATTATCATGTGTAGTTCCAGTCCATATTTTAATACCGTTATCTAATTCTAAAACTCTATTAATTGGCCCCTCGGCAATTAAAGTTCCTGTTTCATGTAAACTATTTTCTGGTTGATCGTCCCAGTACATCTGTACCTCATTGTTTTTAAAGGTAAAACTGAACAGCTGTCCTTTGTCAAACTCTTTATTTTTAGCTATATGAAATTTATATATTCCTTTAGACGAAAAATTAAAACTATCTTTTTTTGATTTAGGATTTATATCTGCTAGAAGCACTGTTTTGTTAGATTCTGTAGATTTAAACACAAATAGATCTAACAAATCCATCTCAGGATATTTCTTTGCCAAATCGGTTTCGAAATGATGTCCCGCAGTTAAAAAAAACAATGCTATTGGAGCTAATAAAAGTACTATAATTCTATTTTTTATTTTCATGATTAATTAAGCTATTTATTTTAATCTATTATCTTATATTTTTACTTCAACACCTTTTAGTATTTTCTTTATAATTAAGATTAATTCATACTAAAAGATATAATTTAACCTTCCTTTTATTGAAGAAACACACTTCTGCTCTTATTTCCATTTCTTCTTCATAGCTAAGACTGTATCAAGCTTAACTTCGAAATAGAAGTATACGATTTTTAAATATGTAGTTTCGGAAATCAACTACCTCGAGGCAAGCTTACGAGGTATTCAAAGGAAAAAATAATTTAATCCATTTCGACGCAGAGCCCTTCGGTAAACTCAGCACAGACTCTGGGCAATAAACCCCTCAATGAGGGATTTATAAAAAGAGTTTGATACTTTGATAGATTATTCCGATTCATAAATTAGATTAAATATAGAAAATTATTTACAATAAATGATTTTTTTAGATTATAAAATACTAAATTGATACTATAATCTATTTTTAAAACTGTTCATTGCCTTAGAGGAAGTTAAAAACAAAGCTGAATTCTAAAAAACAATCATTTTGAGCGAGAAATAATTTTAATAAGGGTAGGATCGCCTAGCTTATCGGCTTTTTGAAGAACACTAAGACTATCAGAAATAGTAATTGCATTAGGATTTGCACCAGCCTTTACAAGGGATTTTGCTATTTTATAGACTTGTTTTTTATGGGTATTATAAGATTCTGAATTATGAGTAGCCAGATATAACACATAATGTAAAGGAGTTATATTATCATTATATTCTTTACGGTGAAACAATTCAAACATTTGTTCACTTTTAATAGGCTTATTGACGTTGGCTCTATTTTTAATCAAAAAGTTAACCGCATCAATATTAAAGCTCTCTATAGCATTATGCAAAGCAGTTTTCCCTTTTTTGTCAGATAAATTAACGTTAGTCCCCGCTGTTATGAGTCGCTTTGCAAGAGTAAAGTCTCCTATACTGTCGTAAAAAATAGCGGCTGTAAGTATTAATGGATCACTTGGATCTGTATATGCTGTATAAGGAAGGTCTGTAATTGGGAGTTTATTTTTAGCTACATAATTAGTGAGCTTTTTCATTAATGGAGGGAGCGAATCCTTTTCATTAAATTGTTTCATCCAGTATGCTAATGTTTCTTTTTTTGGATCAAAACCATAATCCAACAATAAATTAATAGTCGCTAAATTTCCACGCTCAGCAGCCCAATTAGCAGGCATTCCATATCTTGAAACTGAATTTGGATTTGCACCTTGTTGTAATAAGTATTCAATAATCTCTAAATCCCCTCCACTACAAGCAGGGAATAATAGCGGCACTTCTCCTATTTCAACACCAACTGTACCTACATTTATTTCATTACTAGAAACAATTTCTTTTAATTCCTTGATTTTACCCTCCTTAATTAAGTGTTCTAATTCTTGATGGGTTACCTTTTGGGCTGTGGCTACAACACTAAAAACCAATAGAACAACAATCTTAAGATTAATCTTCATAAATAAGCTTCCCTTTGTAATGTTCATTTACTTGCACAGATTCTGGTGTTCCAACAGAAATAACATCTCCTGTACTATAGATATCTCCTTTTAAGGATTTGGATGCTTTTACAATTACATCATTAGAACTCCGATGGTAAATAGTTGCATTTTCTACGGAAAAATTTCGCCCTTCAAAACGACCATTTCCCGATGCCATATTAACATTCAAATTGGTTGCTGTACCATCTATGAAAATATTAGAAATACCATTAAATATTATTTGAAAAGAAGTAACATTTACATCCAAATAAATATTAGCACTTGTTAGATATTCATTATTCTGATAATTTTCAGAATAAACTACTAATCTTTCTCCTTCAATTACACCATCAGAATAAATCTCTCTTTGAGTAGCGCTTCTAATTTCAGAAATAGTTGGTGCGGTTACATAAATATTTGTATTGTCGTACTCTCTAACATAATTACAAACATTAGTATCGGTTAAGATTAATTGGTTGTCTACTACTTCTACTTTGATATCGTTTAATAAGTTTTCTCCAGATTCAATTTCTACTTTATAAACATCGCCTTGTTTGATAATCATGGAAACGCCTTCATTTACCAAAATTTTAGAAAAAGGAGTTACTGGTCGTTCTTCCTTAACTACAGTTCCTGAAGCTTGAATACAATCGTTCGCATCTTTACTATCGCAACTAGTAAAAATTAACAAGAAAATTATACCGAAGAAAGCTATACTATTTTGTATGTTTTTATTCACACGAATAAATTTAAATTAAACGCCTTATCTTGAAAATCTTTAATCTATTCATTTCCTTTTTTACAGTATCTAATTTGGTTCTAATGAATCTTTCCACGAAAGTTTCATCTAAAAAATTATAACCTATACCCAATTCCAACTTCTACAGCTTCTGCTTGTGCTGCATGGGCTTTAACTGCAACCACTGCAAACAACTTTTTCTTTTTAGTTAAGTATCCTTTTACACCGCCACGCAAATACATTCTGCCTTCATAATCTATAGGATAATACAGGTAATAGCCCGCTTGCGTAACCACGGAAAGCCGATTGATAAACAATTCGTGACCAACAAAAATCCCAGCACGTTTATAATCTTCTGTTCCATCCAAGCCCCTTTCAGGGTAGGCAATACTACTATATTTTATATATTCCTTTAAAAAATTAGAATAGAAAACATCGGTTCCTAATTGTATGGCACTTTTTTTATTGATTCGCTTATCAGCATAAAAAGAAAAAATATAGAAAGGAAATTGCCCGCTATCGATAACATCACTTTGGTTAACACCAGTTCTAAACACAAAATTATATCGAACAGGCTCATTAAATCTATTGGTTAAACCTTCGGTTACTTTGTATTCTGGCTCTATTGTTTCTAACTGATAATTAATCCCAATATTTAGTGTAATTGAATTGATACTAGTATTTGGCGCTTTGGTATTTCCGTTGGAATAATGAATAAGAGACAATCCCCCCTGCACTCCAAGTCGATTAAAAATGCGCTCTTTTTTATAATTCAGCATTAAATAAGTACTGCTAAGTACTTTTGAACCAAAAGCTACATTTCTGTAGTTCTCTTCTTTATCATATGGTTTCCCTGCTAAAGCAATACCTTGACCAATCCTCAACATCAAATTTCTATTAAAAAAATAAAAATTATAATGCCCATAAATGGCGAGGTTATCTCCCATGTATTCATTTTTAAAGTCTTGAAAACTTAAGGAAACACCATAATCTGGATAATTATACAATTGCTCCCATTCTTTATTTCCATATGTTTTTTTATTCCAACTCAGAATAAAACCTTCAGGATGACCTGTAATAAGATGTAGAATATCGTTATTATGTCTAGAAATATTTCCATAGAAATAACTCAGATCTACATAGGATGAATTTGGCTTTTCCTGAGCATTACAAACAACGGAAAGGGCTACTAAAAGAATGACAACTACTCTTTGCATAAAATTTATTTCGCAACAAAAGTAACCTTATTTTTAAAATAAAGCGGAGGCAATAGCCTTAATATTGTCCGATTTTCCCATAGAATAATAATGCAATAATGGAACACCTGCGTCTTTAAGTTCTTTAGATTGTTGAATACACCATTCAATTCCTACTTGGCGAACCTCTTTATTGTTCTTACAGCTATCTACAGCATTCACTAAATCTTCTGGTAAATCTATTTTAAAAACCTGAGGTAATAATTGCAAGTGCTTTTTAACAGCAATTGGTTTGATTCCAGGAATAATTGGCACATTAATTCCGGCGGATTTAGCTTTTTCTAGAAACTCAAAAAACTTACTATTATCAAAAAACATTTGTGTTACAATATAATCTGCACCCGCATCTACCTTTTCTTTTAATTTTTTAAGATCAAAATCTAATGAAGGAGCTTCCAAGTGTTTTTCAGGATACCCTGCTACCCCGATGCAAAAATCTGAGCAATTACTTGCTTCTATAGTTTCATGAAGGTATTTTCCTTCACACATATTTCTTATTTGCGTAACCAATTCGGTAGCGTAGGTATGTCCGCCATCTGTTGGTTCAAAATAGCGTTGATGTTTCATTGCATCTCCCCGAAGTGCCATAACATTTTCTATTCCTAAATACTGGCAATCTACCAATAAATACTCCGTTTCTTCCTTTGTAAATCCACCACAAAGTACATGTGGAATGGTATCTACATTGTATTTATGTTTTAAAGCAGCGCAAATTCCTACAGTTCCAGGACGCATACGAGTAACCTTACGATCAAAAAGCCCATCTCTTTCAATGTAAACAAATTCTTCTCTAGAGGTTGTTACATCTATAAAAGGAGGATTAAACTCCATTAATGGATCTATATTATTATATAATTCCTGAATATTTTTACCCTTTTGAGGTGGGATAATTTCAAAAGAAAACATTGTTTTCCCGTTGGCTTTTTTTATATGATCGGTTACTTTCATTTTTTACTAAATAGGTTTTATTTTATACGAACCTGAAGCAAATTCAGATTAACATATTTTAGTGTTTTTTTACTTTATTACTTTCAACTTTATAACTTAAAAACTTTCAACTTTACAACTTTATTACAGCAATAGCTTCTTAACATCTTCAAAATCTCCTTCATATTCCCAATAAATCCATCGCCCATCAAGATAATCTGTTAAAATATATTTTTCACTCAAAGATTTTACTCTTGAAACTGAAACCAGCTTTTTTGAAAATCCTTCTACTGAAACTACTTCAGTAATTTCTCTATTATTTTCATCATAGCCATGAGATATAAGATGACTCCCTAAAGCTAACTCTATAAATTTTGGTTTCATATCTTGGTTATTGCTGCTTCGTAGTTTTTACTTTCTAATTTTATAAACTTTCTACTTTTAACTTTTTCTAATCCGCAATATTAGGATTTAGCCATTTTGTGGCCTCTTCAATACTAATATTTCTACGCTTTGCATAATCGGCAACTTGGTCTTCTTTAATTTTCCCTAAACCAAAATATTTACTTTCAGGATTAGCAAAATAGTACCCTGATACTGATGATGCTGGCCACATGGCAAGGCTATCTGTTAACTTCACTCCTATTTCCTCTTCTACATTTAGAACTTCCCAAATTACTTTTTTCTCCAAGTGATCTGGACAAGCAGGATATCCTGGAGCCGGACGAATACCTTTATAATTCTCTTTAATAAGCTCTTCATTAGACAACTTCTCATCAGAATCATACCCCCAAATTTCTTTACGAACTTGCTCGTGTAAATACTCTGCAAAGGCTTCTGCTAATCGGTCGGCAAGTGCTTTAATCATTATCGAATTATAATCGTCTAAATCTTTAACATATTTATCAGATATTTCGTCTACTCCAAAACCAGTTGTAACACAGAAAGCTCCCACATAATCTTGTTTTCCAATTTCTCTTGGTGCTATAAAATCTGCCAATGCTATATTAGAAGCACGCTTATTTTTTTCTGATTGCTGACGTAAGGTTAGGAATTTATTCAACTCTTTCCCTGCTTCGTCATACAATTGTATATCGTCATCATCTACTTGATTTGCAGGAAAAATCCCTAAAATCCCTTTTGCGGTAAGCCACTTTTCATCAATAATACTATTTAGCATTGTTGTAGCCTCTGCAAATAGTTTTGTAGCTTCGGTACCAACTACCTCATCTTCTAAAATAGCAGGATACTTTCCATGTAATTCCCACGATCTAAAAAAAGGAGTCCAATCTATATATGGTCTTAATTTATCTAAAGAAATTTCCACCTGTTTCACCCCAATAAAATTTGGTTTTTCAGGCGTAAATTCCTCCCAATTTAATTGTAATTTATTCTTTCTAGCCTGTTCAATGGTTAAGAAGTTCTTCTCACGAGAACGATTCAAAAATCCTTCTCTGAGTTTATCATATTCACTTCTTAATGAAACACCATAAGCTTCTTTCAGCTTCGGATTCATTAGGCTTCCTGCTACATTTACAGCACGAGAAGCATCGTTTACATGGACTACAGTTTTAGAATATTCAGGAGCAATTTTTACAGCCGTATGCGCACGTGAAGTTGTAGCTCCACCTATCATTACTGGAATATTTAAATTTAATTTCTCTAACTCTTTAGCCAAATAAACCATTTCATCCAACGATGGCGTTATAAGTCCGCTAAGCCCTATAATATCCACCTCTTGGTCTATAGCCGCTTGAATTATTTTTTCTGGCGGCACCATCACTCCAAGGTCTACAATTTCATAATTATTACAACCTAAAACAACGCTTACAATATTTTTTCCTATATCATGAACATCTCCTTTTACGGTTGCCATTAAAACCTTTCCGGCTGATCGAGACCTCTCATCTTTTTCTGCTTCGATATATGGTAATAAATAAGCTACTGCTTTCTTCATTACACGAGCAGATTTTACTACCTGTGGCAGAAACATTTTCCCACTTCCAAAGAGGTCTCCAACTACATTCATTCCATTCATTAAATACCCTTCGATAACCTCAATGGGTTTATCTACTGCTTGGCGAGCCTCTTCTGCATCATCCTCTACAAATTCTAAAACTCCTTTTACTAAGGAGTGCGTAATTCGTTCCTGTAAAGTACCACTACGCCATTCTTGCGCTTGCTTTTCGTTTACTTTTCCATTGCCTTTTACCGTTTCAGCATAATCAAGTAAACGCTCTGTAGCATCCTCTCTTCGATCAAGGAGTACATCTTCAATGTAAACTAATAATTCTTTATTTATCTCATCATAAATCTCTAACATTTCAGGATTTACAATCCCCATAGTCATTCCATGCTGTATTCCATGATACAAAAAGGCAGCATTCATTGCTTCTCTTACTGTATTATTTCCACGGAAGGAAAACGACACATTACTCACCCCTCCACTAATATGCGCATGAGGAAGGTTTTCCCGAATCCATTTAGTAGCACGAAAGAAATCTACCGCATTTTGACGGTGCTCTTCCATCCCTGTTCCTACTGGAAATATATTTGGATCGAAGATAATGTCCTGAGGAGAAAACTTAACTTTCTCAACTAAAATATCGTAAGAACGCTTACAAATTTCAATTCGTCTTTCGTAAGAATCTGCTTGACCAACTTCATCAAATGCCATTACAATTACAGCTGCTCCGTAACGTTTTATCAATTTTGCTCGCTCTATAAACTCTGGCTCTCCTTCTTTTAAACTGATAGAATTTACTATCCCTTTACCTTGCGTAACTTGAAGTCCAGCTTCTATGATGTCCCATTTAGAACTATCTATCATAATTGGAACACGTGCAATATCTGGCTCCGCAGCAATCAAATTTAAAAACTTCACCATTGCCCATTTCCCATCGAGCATCCCTTCATCCATATTTACATCGATGATCTGTGCTCCTCCTTCCACCTGAGCTCTTGCTACTTCTAATGCTTCGTCAAAATTTTCTTCTTTAATTAACCGAAGAAATTTTCGAGAACCTGTAACATTAGTTCGCTCTCCAACATTTACAAAATTGGTGTTCCCATCAATTACCAAAGGTTCTAAACCAGATAAAACTAGCGGTTTTCGTTTTTCGCTTTTCGGTTTTCGTTTATCGTTATTCGTTATTCGTTCGTCGTTCATCGTTTATAGTCCTTCCTTATTCTTTATTCATGACCCTATGCTTCGACAAGCTCAGCATGACAATTATTCATTTAATTATAGCTCTCAACTACTACTTTTCTTGGCTCAAATTCCGAAGCTATTTCCGACAATAACCTTATATGATCTGGAGTAGTTCCACAGCATCCTCCTACAATATTCACCACATATTCTTCCATATAATTACGCACCAATTTTTGCATTTCTTTAGCTGTTTGATCATATTCTCCAAAATGATTTGGTAAGCCTGCGTTTGGATAAGCTGAAATATAGAAAGGCGATTGCTGCGATAATCGTTTTACATATGGCAATAATTGATCGGCTCCAAGGGCACAATTAAAACCTACACTTAAAAGTGGAATATGAGATATACTTATTAAAAAAGCCTCTGCAGTTTGTCCTGATAGAGTTCTCCCCGAAGCATCCGTAATTGTACCACTTACCATAATTGGAATATCAATTCCTCGCTCTTCTTTTACTTCTTCAATTGCAAATAAAGCTGCTTTAGCATTTAGAGTGTCAAAAATAGTTTCTACTAATAAAACATCCACTCCACCATCTACCAACCCTTCTACTTGTTGCTTGTATGCAATACGAAGTTCATCAAAAGTAACTGCTCGATACCCTGGGTCGTTAACATCTGGAGACATACTTGCTGTTCTATTTGTAGGTCCCATAGCACCTGCTACAAAACGAGGTTTCTCAGGATTCTCTGCAGTAAATTTATCCGCTACTTGCTTAGCAATTTTAGCAGATTCGTAATTTAATTCGTAAACAATGTCTTCTAAATGATAATCGGCCATTGCAATAGTAGTCCCAGAAAATGTATTGGTCTCTATAATATCTGCTCCAGCCTCAAAATATTTTGCATGAACTTCTGCAATTGCCTTTGGTTGGGTTAAAGACAACAGGTCATTATTCCCTTGCAAAGGGTGTTCAAAGTCCTTGAAACGCTCTCCACGAAAATCTTCTTCAGTAAATTTATAGCGCTGCAACATCGTTCCCATAGCTCCATCGAGCACTAAAATTCTCTTTTCGAGTTCTTTTCTAATATCCTTCATTCAGTTCTACTTAAAATAGTATAAAATAATTATACGCTTCAAAGCGTAATTTGTAATATGTATATCAAGAGGGTGTGAAATAAAAAAAAGGAAGTCTTTTTGTTATCTGTCCGTATTATCTACGGTAGAACGTAGCACCTTCTCTAAGAAAACTTCCTTGTTAATTGAAGTACATAAAGGGTTGCTAAGGCTTCTGCGGGTCTAATCCCTACACCTTTCTTGATAACGTTCAATAAAATTATGAACAATTTTGATGCAAATATAGCGCACATTTTACTGTTAAGCAAATGCCTCTTGTTTAATTTATTCTGAAAAAAATGTCTCTAAAAAACAAAAGCAAATCTGTATCTTTCAACGGATTTGCTTTTTATAAATTCTAAAAGAAATTGCTCTTAAACAATACTTTTAATCACTTCTTTTTTAGCTTCTTTTTTAGTTCCATCAAATCCTTGAACTCCACCAACAGTTGTATATTTCATTACATATTTTTTGTCTGGAAAAATACGTTGGTAAGCACTCTGACACATTACTGCTGCTTCATGGAAACCAGAAAGAATTAACTTTAATTTCCCAGGGTATGTATTTACATCGCCAATAGCATAAACCCCCGGAATATTGGTAGAATAATCATACGCATTATTCACCTTTATAGCATTCTTTTCTATCTCCAAGCCCCAATTTGCAATTGGTCCTAACTTTGGTGACAATCCAAAAAGTGGAATAAAATTATCTACCTCCACATGAGATTCGCCATTTTTAAGATGTTTTACGGTTACCGCTTCCAATGTATCTTCTCCATGTAGCTGCGTTACCTCTGCTTCGGTAATTAACTCTACTTTTCCTTTTTTAGAAAGTTCTGCTACTTTTTCAACAGAATCTAAGGCACCTCTAAATTCATTTCTGCGGTGTACTAAATAAACTTCCGAAGCAACATCGGCTAAATAAATAGACCAATCCAAGGCAGAATCTCCACCCCCAGCTATCAATACTTTTTTATCTCTGTAAACTTCTGGGTCTTTTATAATGTAAGAAACCCCATTATCTTCATACTTATCTATATTTTCTAACTGTGGCTTTCTAGGCTCAAAACTTCCTAATCCTCCAGCAATTACAACTACTGGCGCATGGTGTTTTGTTCCCTTATTGGTGGTTACAATAAAGCTTTCGTCTTCTAATTTTTCAATCGTTTCCGCTCTTTCTCCCAAGGTATAAGTAGGTTCAAAAGATTTAATTTGCTCTAAAAGATTTTTTACCAAATCGCCAGCCAAAATCTCTGGAAAACCAGGAATATCATAAATTGGTTTTTTTGGATAAATCTCAGAACATTGCCCTCCTGGTTGTGGTAAGGCATCAATTAAATGGCACTTCAATTTTAATAATCCCGCTTCAAAAACAGTGAATAATCCCGTTGGCCCTGCTCCTATTATTAGTATATCTGTTTTAATCAT